>CADCLI010000007.1 GCA_902802285.1 uncultured Bacteroidales bacterium | reverse complement strand
AAAGGGAGGTCCGAAAACCTCCCTTTTCTTGTACCCAGAGCCGGGGTCGAACCGGCACGGGTCGCCCCACTGGTGTTTGAGACCAGCGCGTCTACCGATTCCGCCATCTGGGCTGGTGAAAACCGCCGCGAAGGTACAACAATTTGATGAAACAACGGGGATAGGGAACGATTTTTTTGATATGTGCCGTTTTTATCGTTCAAATGCTTGCAGGTTATGAAATAAGCAATATCTTCGTAGCAGAGACTTATATATACCGGATACTATGTTAGGGTCAGATAATTTCTGCGTTGTGCTGGCAGGTGGTTTCGGCACAAGACTATGGCCTCTCAGCCGCAAAGGAATGCCCAAGCAGTTCCTTGATTTCAATAACAACGGTCATACTTTACTCAAGGAGACAGTTGAGAGGATGAGGCGTATATTTCCTTCTGAAAACATAATTGTTTCAACCAACCTTGACTTTTATGAGGATGTTTGCAATCAGTTGCCGGACCTGAATCCGTTGCAGGTCTTAAGGGAGCCGGTAATGAAAGGAACTGCACCGAGCATCACTCTTGCATCTTATCATATCCGTGACATTAATCCCAACGCGAATATTCTGGTGGTTCCTTCGGATCTTGTTATCAAGGATGAGAAACCGTATATCGATGTCATTGAAAGGGGAATGTCTTTTGTCAGTGACAACGACTGCATACTGACAGTGGGAATACGGCCTACACGCCCCGAAACCCGTTTCGGTTATATCCAGATCGATGAGAAAAAAGAAGATGGAATCTATAGCGTCCGCACATTTACAGAGAAACCCGAAGAGTCATTTGCGAAAGTATTTGTAGACAGCGGAGAATTCTATTGGAACTCCGGAATCCTGATGTGGAATGTTAACTCCTATATAGAGATTGCCAAGACACATCTGCCGGAGATGATATCACAGTTCAACCGCATTTATGATACCAAACACAACCGTGATGAGAGACGCAGCCTTCTATACTCGGTATATGAGGCATTCCCGCATATATCGATAGATTACGGGATTCTTGAGAAAACGGACAGGGTGTGCATGGCAATAGGAGATTTCCGCTGGAATGACATAGAGAGTTGGGACCTCCTGTATGATTATTGTGCCAAGGATTCTGACGGTAATGTGCTGGGTATGTACAACTATCAGGTCTATAACTGCAACAACAGCATGTTCCTGTGCAACAAGGAGAAAAAACTAGTTGTGATTGATGACCTGAGTGAGTTCCTGGTGGTTGATACCGAGGATGTGCTGGTTATCTGCCGCCGCAACAATGAGACAGACTTCAAGAAGTATATAAATGATGCCATGCTTAAATATGGTGAAAAGTACTCTTGAGAATGAGTAAGCATCAGGGTTATTTGCCGGGGTTCGTGGCTTTGAGCCCCATTCTTGTTTTTCTGGTCGTATATCTGTTGTCGTCACTTCTGGCGGCGGATTTTTACAAGGTCCCGGTGTCATCGGCTTTTTTGTTGGCATCAGTATATGCCGTGGTGATCACACCCGGCAAGTTGACTTACAGGGTCAGCATATTCTCCGAGAGCGCTGGCCATTGGAATATCATGCTTATGGTATGGATATTCATGCTGGCGGGAGCATTTGCCGGATCGGCCAAGGAGATAGGTTCCGTTGAGGCTACCGTTAACTTTACTCTCAGTATCGTGCCGGCCAAGACATTGCTGGCTGGACTATTCCTGACTGCCTGTTTCGTGTCATTGGCCATAGGTACAAGCGTGGGCACCATAGTGGCTCTGGTTCCGATAGCAAATGGCATCGCTGACGAGACAGGTCTGAATCAGGCTATGATGGCGGCTCTGATTGTGGGAGGATCCTTTTTTGGAGACAACCTGTCGTTCATATCGGATACCACAATTGCCGCAACCCGGGCTGTGGGATGTGCCATGAAGGACAAGTTCCGTGCAAACTTTATGCTGGTATTGCCTGCCGTGCTGTTTGTAACCGGTATCTATATCTATAAAGGGCTGAGCATAGACAATGCTTCAGACACAGGTCCGATTGAGTGGCTGAAACTGCTTCCTTATATCTCAATAATAGTTCTGGCACTGTTCGGACTGGATGTGACGATGGTGCTGGTAATAGGCATAATGCTGAATGCGGTGGTCGGATTCGGAACGGATTCTTTTGACTGGTACGGTTTCCTGGGCTCTATGGGCAGCGGTATTGCAGGAATGGGTGACCTGATAATCGTGACTCTCTTGGCAGGCGGAATGTTGGGTATCATTCGCTATAATGGCGGATTGGAGTATATAATCAGGGGTATCTCGCGTCACGTACACGGACGGATGGGAGCGGAACTGGGCATAGGTGTCCTTACAAGCCTTGCCAATTTCTGCACCGCCAACAACACGATAGCTATCATAACTGTGGGAAGTATCGTGAATGACATATCGGACAAGTATCAGATACCCAAGCGCCGTGCCGCCAGCCTGATGGATATTTTCAGTTGTTTTGTACAGGGTATCATACCATATGGCGCCCAACTTCTGATGGCAGCCGGCCTGACCGGTCTGGCCACTACGCAGATTATTCCATATCTGTACTATCCGTTTGCTGTAGGCATTTGTGTGCTGTTGAGCATCCTGATACCGCGCCGTTAAGCAGTGGTAAAAAAAGGAACGGTTCTTTTAGCCGTTTGAAAGGGGCTTAAAGAACCGTTCTCTAAATGGTACCTTAGAGATTAATAGGTAATCTTGGTGGGCTCCATCTGCTTGGCCTGGGCAATCATCTTCTCAATCTCTGCAACCGAAGGAACTCTGTTGCAAAGGTTCTTCTCATTGTTAACTGCTACCAGTTTGGGCTGGAGGTTTGCGGGAACCCTGTGACGGAACTCCTTGATGGTGTCAACACCTGCGGCCTCAAGCAGCTCGGCAAACTGACCGGCTATTCCGTTTACGCGGAACAGGTCTGCGTGGTTGGTCCACTTAAGGATAAGTTTTGGTGAAATACCTGTTGCTTCGGCAATCTGGACGCGTCCTTTCTTTGCGGCGCATTTGGCCAGAAGATCATCTGTGGTCTTGATTCCGGCGGCTGCCAACTTAGCTGCATATGCAGCTCCTATTCCCTCAATCTGTTCAATTTTGTAACTCATATTTGTCCTTTTTAGGGTTAAATAAATATCGTGTCATAAAGGTATCAAATAAAAATGGAACACAAGCAGAAATAACAAAAAAAAACAATCGAGTTCCCAAAAGAACCCGATTGTTGCGCTCCTTCTAGGACTTGAACCTAGGACCCCCTGATTAACAGTCAGATGCTCTAACCAACTGAGCTAAAGAAGCATTTTGCCACATTCAAGGCATTACTGCTCTCAAACGCGGTGCAAATTTACCGCCTTTTTTGGAATATCCAACATCTGCGGGCAAAAAATTCTGTTGTAACAGCAAAAATTCGGTCGTAACACCAAAAATATATATCTTCGCGGAAACCATTTACAGAACCAGACCTGTTATGAAGAGAGTATTCAGGGGGTTGCCCCTTTTTGTCATAATGATGATAGCTCCTGTGCTTTCGGAGGCACAGCAGCCCGATGACCATAATTTTGAGATGGCCAAGAATCTGGAGATATTCCATGAGATAGTTACGGAACTGGACCGTTATTACGTGGATACCATCAGCCCGTCCCAGACAATAGAGAAGGGGATAAAGGCTATGTTGAGCGGCATTGATCCCTATACTGAGTATTATCCGGAAAAGGACATGAATGACCTCAAGATGATGACTACCGGAAAATACGCCGGTATAGGAGCCATTATCCGCCAGTATACAGGCAGGGATTACGTTTATATAGAAGAACCTTATGAAGGAATGCCCGCAGCACGTTACGGACTTAAGGCAGGCGATGAGATCCTCAGCATCGACGGTGAGAGCATGAAGGGGAAAGCCTCGTCTTATGTGAGTGACCATCTCCGCGGAGAAGCTTCATCGGAACTGACCATAACAGTACGCCGTGCAGGAGTTCCTGACTCGTTGAGCATAAAACTGGTCCGAAGCGTCATTTCTTTGCCGGCAGTCCCTTATTACGGAATGTGGAAAGGTTTCGGATATATCATGTTGGAACAGTTTACCGAGAACAGTTCACGCAGCGTGATGCAGGCCCTTGTGGAACTGAAGGATCAGGGTGCCAAGGGAATAATCCTGGATCTTCGCGGCAACGGCGGCGGCCTGCTTCAGGAGGCTGTCAATATCGTAGGTATGTTTGTGCCCAAAGGTACCAAACTGGTAGAGACGCGTGGCAAGATTCCGCAGGCGGCATCGACTTATATTACAGAACGTAACCCTATAGATGAGACTATTCCGTTGGTGGTCTTGACCGATGAACAGTCGGCATCGGCATCAGAGATTGTTGCCGGCAGTCTTCAGGACCTGGACCGTGCTGTAATAATAGGTACGCGCACGTTCGGCAAGGGGTTGGTTCAGACAACCCGTATGCTTCCTTTCAACGGGACTCTTAAGGTTACCACTGCCAAGTATTATATCCCCAGCGGCCGTTGTATTCAGGAGATAGACTATTCAACGCGCAATGAGAAAGGTCAGGCTCAGCATATTCCGGACAGCCTTACCAAGGTTTTCTATACTGCAGCGGGCCGTCCGGTGCGAGACGGTGGCGGAATACGTCCTGATGTCCAGTGTAAGCAGGATACATTGCCTGATATACTCTATTACATAGCACAGAACGTAGTGCTGTTTGATTTTGTGAATGACTGGTGTGCACGTCATGAGACAATCGCATCTGCCGACAAGTTCAGTCTTACCGATGAAGATTACAATGCTTTCAAGGATTTTGTCTGCAACAGTGATTTCAAATATGAGAGCAATAGCGGAAAGGCATTGGAGTCTCTTATGAAAATAGCCCAACGCGAGGGCCTTGCCGATAAGGCACAGGAAGAGTTCAAGTCTTTGGAGAGCAAGCTGCAATATGACCTAAAGAATGACCTGGATGTGTTCCGTAAGGATTTGGAGCGTGTAATTGCTATGGAGATAGTGGTACGCTATCATTATCAGCGCGGTGTCGTGATGCTGAACATGAGGTCTGACAGATTCCTGGATGAGGCGGTCAATCTGCTTGGAGACCGCAAGCGTTACGATTCAATCCTGGCATCTCCGGATTGAATCATTTGAAAGTGAATGACAGATAAAGGAAAAGTACAACTATAACAAGCACCAGTACTATCATCACCAGTGAACCCCACAGGAATGTATTGTTGGCTCTTATTGATTTTCTCTTCATAAGACGGATTTTGATACAAAGCTACCCGTTTTTCTTGTAGAAGTCACATAAAATTCCGAAAATTGTATCAACTAATCATATTACTAATAGAAAAATGAAAAGAACAGGACTCATTTTGATGGCAGCTTTGATGTTGGCACCGTTTAATGTTCTGGCTCAGCCGGATCCCAATTTCCACATTTACATTTGTATCGGTCAGTCAAACATGGAGGGTAATCCACGCCCTGAGCAGCAGGATAAGGAAAATGTAAGCCCCCGCTTTGTGACTATGAACGCAGTTGATTTCCCGGACAGCAAGATGGGAGAGTGGCGTACTGCCGTTCCGCCTCTGGCACGTCCCAATACAGGTCTTACGCCTGCTGACTATTTTGGCCGTACAATGGTTCAGAATATGCCCGAGAACGTTAAGATAGGTGTTGTTATGGTGGCAGTGGCAGGTTGCTCCATTGACCTGTTTGACAAGGATAAATGCGAGGAGTATATTCCCAAGCAGGCCGGCTGGATGCAGAATATCTGCAAGGAATACGGAGGTAACCCCTACAATCGTCTGATTGAGCTCTGCAAGAAGGCACAGAAGGACGGAGTTATAAAGGGTATACTGCTTCATCAGGGTGAGACCAACACCAATGATCCCCAGTGGCCTGCCAACGTAAAGAAGGTGTATGATGACATTCTGGCTGACCTTGGTCTGGAGGCCGGTTCAATACCTCTGCTTTCAGGTGAGGTTGTACCTGCCGACCAGCGCGGTGCATGTGCTGCCCACAATGAAGTTATGGCCAAGTTACCGGAAACTCTGCCGCAGGCAATGGTTGTTCCCGCATACGGATGCGAGGCAGGCCGTGATCATCTGCACTTTAACGTGAGGGGTTCACGTGAGCTTGGCCGCCGTTATGCCGCACGCATGCTTGGCTACCTTGGGTATTAATTGAGAATTGAGAATTGAGAATTGAGAATTGAAAAAATCCTCGCGGAAAACCGCGGGGATTTTTTATATCGCGGGCTTTTAACTCAGGTTCTAAGTATAAATTCTCAATTCCCAATTCTCAATTTTCAATTATTATTTGGCCGTTAGGACAAAAAACTATATCTTTGCACCCGATAAGATGATGTGTGGAGAGGCCCTTAGGCCTCTTTTTTGTTGCCATACATCGCTTATTGGCTTTAAGTAAGTTTATATATGATTGACAAACAGCAGGTTATTGGTATTGCACAGAAATGGTTGGACACAAAGGAAGGCTATTTTCTAGTTGATGTGGATGTCACCTCCGACAATAGGATTGTGGTGGAGATAGATCAGGCAGAGGGCGTATGGATTGATGATTGCGTAGACCTGAGCCGTTTCATCGAGTCTTCTCTGGACCGTGATGTCGAAGATTACGAACTGGAGGTTGGATCAGCCGGCATAGGCCAGCCGTTCAAGGTGTTGCAGCAATATATCAATCATATAGGCCAGGAGGTGGAGGTTATGCCCAAGAACGGCACCAGAATCAAGGGAATCCTGACCGCGGCCGATGAGAAGGGTTTTACCATCCGTACCAGCCGTAAGGAGAAGGTGGAGGGTAGCAAGCGCCCCAAGACGGTTGAGGTGGAGATGCCTTTCGGCCACGATGAAGTGAAATATGTAAAATACGTAATAAGTTTAAAGTAAAATGGCTACTAAGAAAGAAGAGACGGTCTCATTGATCGATACCTTTCAGGAGTTCAAGGAGCTGAAGAACATTGACCGCATGACGCTGGTCTCAGTCCTTGAGGAGAGTTTCCGCAGTGTTATCTCAAAGATGTTCGGAACTGATGAGAACTACTCTGTAATCGTTAACCCCGATAAGGGTGACTGCGAGATCCAGCGTTCACGCATCGTGGTCGAGGACAAGGACCTGGAGGATTCAAACACACAGATTTCACTTTCTGAAGCCCGTCAGATTGACGAGGACTTTGAAGTAGGCGAGGAGGTTTCTGAGCAGGTTGACTTTTCCAAATTCGGCCGGAGAGCAATCCTGAACCTTCGTCAGACTCTGGCTTCAAAGATTCTGGAACTTGAGAAGGACAGTCTTTACAACAAGTATGTTGAGAAGATAGGCACAATCGTATCGGGTGAGGTTTATCAGATATGGAAAAAGGAGATACTGCTTCTGGATGAGGAGGGCAATGAGTTGCTTCTCTCCAAGACAGACCAGATTCCAAGCGATTTCTTCCGTAAGGGTGAGACCGTTCGTGCAGTGGTTGACCGCGTGGACAACGTGAACAACCCCAAGATCATGCTTAGCCGCACATCGCCCGTGTTCCTGCAGCGTCTGCTGGAGCAGGAGGTACCCGAGATTGCCGACGGCCTGATTACAATCAAGAAGATTGTCCGTATACCCGGCGAGAGGGCTAAGATTGCCGTTGAGTCTTATGATGACCGTATCGATCCCGTAGGTGCCTGCGTAGGTGTCAAGGGTTCCCGCATTCACGGTATAGTACGTGAACTCAGAAATGAGAATATTGACGTCATCAACTACACAACCAACATTGAACTATTCATCAAACGCGCCTTGAGCCCGGCTAAGATATCAGAACTTAATCTGGATACAGAGAACCGCCGTGCAGAGGTTTATCTCAAACAGGATCAGGTTTCACTGGCTATCGGTAAGAGCGGTCTGAACATTAAACTGGCCAGCATGCTTACTGAGTATACCATTGACGTATATCGTGAACTTGAACAGGAACAGTCCGAAGAGGATATCTACCTGGATGATTTCAGGGGAGACATCGAGGATTGGGTTGTGGATGCACTGCTCGATGCAGGATTTGAGACAGCCAAGGCCGTTCTGCGTGCCGATCGTGAGATACTGACTGAGTCAGTGGATCTTGAGGAGGAGCAGGTTGATGATATCCTGGATATCCTGGCACGTGAGTTTGAAGATGAGGAGGAGTTCCGGAAGTTTATCAAGAAGTAAAAACAAACAGTCTCTAGAATAGATATTTTTATAGATGGCGATAAGAATAAGTAAAGCAACGAGAGAATTGAATGTGGGAGTTTCAACTTTGGTGGAGTTCCTGCACAAGAAGGGTTTTGCCGATATAACCGAGGACCTGAACCAGAAACTGACAGACGAGCAGTATAACCTGTTGGTGGCGGAGTATAGTCAGGATAAGTCTCTGCGTGAGGAGGCTACACGCTTTCTGCAGGACCGTATGAGCCGTAAGGCAGTGCCAGAGGAACCGGTTCAGGAGGAAAAACCGGCCAAGCCTGTCAAAAAAGAGCCGGAGATGATAGAGACAGTCATCCCCGAGGAGCCGGTCATCAAGTTCAAGACAGTTGGCAAGATCAATCTTGATACTGCTAAACCGGAACCCAAGGAAGAGGCTCCTGTGGAGACAGTCAGCCCCAAGGAAAAAGCCAAACCTGCGGCTCAACCTAAACCGGAGAAGCCCGTAAAACCGGCAGAACAGCCGGTCAAACCCGTTGAACCTGAGGTTAAACCGGAGGTGAAGCCTGAGCCGGTCCCTGTGGCCGAACCCAAGCCGGTCAAACCCGTCGAACCTGCTCCTAAGGCTGTTCAGCCCCAGCCGGAGGTGGTGAAGGCTGATGAGCCCGAGGTGGCCCAAACACCCGTAGCCCAATCTGCTCCGTCTCCCGAACCGAAGGCTGAATCACCTGAAAAGGAAGAGGAGGTATTCAAGATCGAGGCTCCACAGAATGGCGGTCTTAAAATCAAGACTGTCGGAAAGATTGACTTGTCAGCCATCAACCAGTCAACCCGTCCCAAGAAGAAGTCCAAGGAGGAGAAGAAAAAGGAGCGTGAGGCCAAGGAGCAGCAGCGACAGCAGCAACGCCAACAGTTTAAGGAGTCGCTCATCAAGGAGCTGAAGCCGGGAGATAAATCACAGGGTGGTGATGTTCCGCGTAAGAAAAACCGGGTCCGCATAGGCGGAGAAAAGGTGGATATCACCAAGGCTGACAATTACAGTCAGTCACAGAATGAAAGCCGTAACAAGGAACAGGCCAAGGGCGGAGGACGCAACAATAAGGACCACCGCTTCAATAAGGCCGATAAGGCTGATTTCTCAAATGAGGATGTCAACCGTCAGATCAGGGATACCTTCTCATCGTTCCAGAAGGGAAAGAGTAAGTCCTCAAAATACCGCAAGGACAAGCGTGAACAGGTCCAGCAGCGTCAGATGGAGGCTCTTGAGCAGGAAAAGGCCGAGAGCAAGGTCCTTAAACTTACAGAGTTTGTAACAGCCAATGAGCTTGCCACTATGATGAATATACCCGTTACACAGGTCATAGCAACCTGTATGAGCGTAGGTATAATGGTTTCCATAAACCAGCGTCTTGACGCCGAAACCATAAATATAGTAGCCGATGAGTATGGCTTCACCACTGATTTTGTAAGTGCCGAGGTCGCCCAGCAGATAACTGAGGAAGCCGACAAGGAGGAGGATCTTGTTCCGCGTGCACCTATCGTGACTGTGATGGGTCATGTTGACCATGGTAAGACATCCTTGCTAGACTACATCCGCAAATCAAATGTGATAGCAGGTGAGGCCGGAGGAATAACTCAGCATATCGGTGCTTATAACGTAAAACTTGAGGATGGCCGCCACATCACATTCCTGGATACTCCGGGTCATGAGGCATTCACTGCCATGCGTGCCCGCGGTGCCCAGGTTACTGATATTGCCATCATCATCGTTGCTGCCGATGACAACGTGATGCCCCAGACCAAGGAGGCTATCGCCCATGCCACCGCAGCCGGCGTTCCTATAGTATTTGCTATAAATAAGGTGGATAAACCTGCCGCCGACCCCGAGCGTATCAAACAGGAGCTGGCACAGATGAATTTCCTGGTCGAGGACTGGGGAGGCAAGTACCAGAGCCAGGACATATCGGCCAAGAAGGGTACAGGAGTGAACGAGCTTATGGAGAAGGTGCTGCTTGAGGCCGAGATGCTTGACCTCAAGGCAAACCCCAACCGTAAGGCTACGGGTACTATCATAGAGTCGTCCCTGGACAAGGGCCGCGGTTACGTGGCTACCGTGCTGGTATCGAACGGTACACTAAAGATGGGTGACATCGTTATAGCCGGAACATCGTGGGGTAAGGTAAAGGCCATGTTCAATGAGCGTAACCAGAAGATGAAACAGGCCGCACCCTCAGAGCCTGTACTGATTCTGGGTCTGAACGGCGCTCCTCAGGCTGGTGTAAGCTTCCACGTGGTGGACAGCGAGCGTGAGGCCCGTGAGATAACAAGCAAGCGTGAACAGCTGCAGCGTGAGCAGGGCGTACGTACAGCTCAGACACTTACCCTGGATGAGCTGGGCCGCCGTATCAAGATGGGCGACTTCCACGAGCTGAACCTTATTGTCAAGGCCGATGTGGACGGATCCGTTGAGGCTCTGAGTGATTCACTCATCAAGCTCTCTACCCCGAATATTCAGGTCAATGTGATACACAAGGCCGTGGGTGCAATCTCTGAGAGTGACGTAAGCCTGGCATCGGCATCCAATGCCATCATCATAGGTTTTGACGTACGTCCGTCGGGTGCCGCAAAGCGCCTGGCCGAGCAGAACGATGTAGACATACGTATCTATTCTATCATATATGATGCAATTGACGAGGTCAAGTCGGCCATGGAGGGTCTGCTTGCACCCAAGGTCAAGGAGGAGGTCACATCAACCGTCGAGGTTATGGAGGTGTTCCATATATCAAAGGTTGGTATGGTTGCCGGTTGCCGCGTACGTGAAGGTAAGGTGTCACGCTCCGACAAGGCCCGCGTCATCCGTGACGGTATTGTTATCCACACCGGTGATATCCAGGCACTGAAGCGTTTCAAGGATGATGTTAAGGAGGTTCAGGCCGGTATGGAATGCGGTATCAGTCTGGTATCTTACAATGACATCAAGGAGGGTGATATGATTGAGACATTCACCCAGATAGAGGTTAAGCAGACTCTTTAAGAAGTATGAATACACTTGATTGGATAATTGTTGCCATCATGGCTGTAGGTTTTGTGGCCGGATTCATAAAAGGTGTCATACAGCAGGCATTCAGTTTGGGAGGTCTTGTTTTGGGCGTAATCTGCGGAACTCTCCTGTACAAACCGTTTGCCGACTTGCTGCAGGGCTTCCTCAAGATGAGTGACAAGACAGCCTGCATTGTGGCTTTTATAGTCATTCTGCTGGTGGTTCCCATAGTCTTCGGGTTATTGGGAAAACTGCTCTCCAAACTGGTCCATGCTGCCAGCCTGGGGTTTGTTGACAGACTGCTGGGAGGTGCATTCGGACTATTCAAGTTCCTGCTTATCATAGGACTGTTTATCAAACTTCTGGTTATAACGGGATTGCAGGATAATCTGGTGGATAAGGCTGAACGCAAGCAATCCAAGCTTTATGTACCTGTCAGCAATTTTACCGGTTTCTGTCTTCAGTGGACCTGGAACAAGGTGCAGGAGACTGCCGGTGACCTGATTCCGGAGATACCCGAATTTGAGGATCACGACAACGCAGACAAGAAAAAGGTTTGAACAAATTGAATACTGTTGAACAGGACAATAGTCTGATCAGGGAGATCAGTGCCGAGAAGTATCGGTATGGTTTTACTACCGATGTCCACACTGATATTATAGACCGTGGCCTTACAGAGGACACGGTCCGTCTCATATCAGAGCGTAAGGGCGAGCCCGACTGGATGCTGGAGTTCCGTCTCAAGGCATACCGTCACTGGCTTACCATGGAGATGCCGCATTGGGCACATCTGGATATCCCGGAAATAGACTACCAGAACATATCATATTACGCTGATCCCACGGTCAGGAAGGAGGGTCCCAAAAGCCTGGAGGAGATTGATCCGCAGGTTATGAAGACTTTTGATAAGCTGGGCATTCCGCTGGAGGAGCGTCTGGCGCTGAGCGGCGGTGTGGCTGTTGATGCGGTCATGGACTCCGTATCGGTCAAGACCACCTTCAAGAAGACCCTTGCCGAGAAAGGAATCATATTCTGCTCCATGGGTGAGGCCGTAAAGAACCATCCTGACCTGATAAAGCAGTATCTGGGCAGCGTGGTCAATTACCGTGACAACTTCTTTGCCGCACTGAACAGTGCCGTATTCAGTGACGGATCGTTCGTATATATTCCCAAGGGCGTTCGCTGCCCCATGGAACTGTCTACATACTTCCGAATCAACGCAGCCGGAACCGGTCAGTTTGAGCGCACGCTGATTGTGGCCGATGACGACAGTTACGTATCCTATCTGGAGGGCTGCACGGCACCTATGCGCGATGAGAACCAGCTGCATGCCGCTATCGTTGAGATTGTGGTGCTGGACCGCGCCGAGGTCAAGTACAGCACTGTGCAGAACTGGTATCCGGGCGATGAGAACGGTAAGGGAGGTGTGTACAATTTTGTTACCAAGCGCGGACTGGTCAAGGGTGTGGACGCCAAACTCTCCTGGACTCAGGTGGAGACCGGATCGGCCATTACCTGGAAATATCCCAGCTGTGTGCTGCAGGGTGACGGATCGCAGGGTGAGTTCTATTCCGTGGCGCTGACAAATAACTGGCAGCAGGCCGATACGGGTACCAAGATGATACATCTGGGACGCAACACCAGGAGTACGGTAATCAGTAAGGGAATATCGGCCGGACACAGCCAGAACTCTTACCGCGGGCTTATTAAGGTGGGCGAGCATGCCGACGGTGCACGTAACTACAGCCAGTGTGACTCACTGCTGCTGGGAAGTGACTGCGGAGCGCATACATTCCCCTATATGGATGTAAAGAATGAGACAGCCATTGTGGAGCATGAGGCAACTACCTCCAAGATATCCGAGGACCAGTTGTTCTACTGCAACCAGCGCGGCATACCCATGGAACAGGCCATCGGACTTATTGTTAACGGTTACGCTAAGGAGGTGCTCAACAAACTGCCTATGGAGTTTGCGGTCGAAGCCCAGCGCCTGCTGTCGGTGTCACTTGAAAATACGGTTGGATAATTATGATGCTTAATATAGAAAACCTTCATGCCGGAATAGACGGCAAAGAGATATTGAAAGGAATAAACCTCCAGGTGAATGCCGGCGAGGTTCATGCCATTATGGGTCCCAACGGATCGGGCAAGAGTACCATGAGCAATGTGCTGGTGGGACATCCTTCATATAAGGTTACCGAGGGTCGTGTTACCTTTAAGGGCAAGAACCTGCTGGATATGCCGGCCGAGGACCGCAGCCACGAGGGCTTGTTCATGTCATTCCAGTATCCGGTTGAGATACCGGGGGTGAGCATGACCAACTTTATGCGTACCGCCATAAACGAGAAGCGCAAGTATCTGGGTCTGCCTGCCATGGCTCCCACCGATTTCCTTAAGCTCATCAAGGAGAAGAGGGATCTGGTCAAACTTGACGCAAAGTTCATGAACCGCTCGGTCAACGAGGGCTTCAGCGGCGGCGAGAAGAAACGCAATGAGATATTCCAGATGGCCATGCTTGAGCCGTCACTCAGCATACTTGACGAGACGGACTCCGGTCTTGACATTGACGCCCTGCGTATAGTGGCAGACGGCGTAAACCGTCTTAAGAGTCCTGAGACATCGGTGATAGTCATTACCCACTATCAGCGTCTGCTGGATTATATCCAGCCCGATGTGGTACATGTGCTCTATCAGGGACGTATCATCAAGACTGCCGGCCCAGAGTTGGCACTGGAGCTTGAGGAGCGTGGCTATGACTGGGTTATTAAGGAATTTGAGGATTCTCAGAGATGAACCCGGCGCAGAATTATATAGAGTTATTCCAGGATAACAGGGCTCTGGTGGAGCGCGGATCAGCAGGTGTCATGAACTCCGTGCGTGATGCAGCCCTTAAGTGCCTTGAACGGTATGGATTACCCCACAAAGGTCTTGAGGAGTATCTGCATACTGATGTATCGGCGTGGTTTGAGCCTGACTGGGGTATGAACCTGGCGCGTCTGGATATGCCTGTAGACCTGGCGCAGGCTTTTAAGTGCAGCGTGCCCAACCTGAGCACACAGCTGTATTTTCTGGCAAATGATACTTTTGCAAGTTCTGATACGGCTTCCAGAAACTCCCTTCCGGACGGTGTGTTTGCCGGTAGCCTCAGAGAGGCTGCCATAAACCATCCCGAGCTGGTGGAAAAGTTTTACGGCAGACTTGCCGATATGGAGAAACCCGGAATAGCAGCCGTCAACACCCTCTTTGCACAGGATGGGTTCCTGCTTTATGTTCCCGATGGTGTTGTCATTGAAAAACCGTTGCAGCTTATCACACTGCTCAGCTCTAAGGTTGACCTTATGGTAAACCGCAGGATTCTGGTAGTGTTGGGGCGTGAATCGCAGGCAAAACTGCTTCTTTGTGACCATGCGCTGGCAGCGAATCAATATCTTACGATTCAAGTGGCGGAGGTGTTCGCCGGCGAGGGGTCCATGCTTGAGCTATATGACCTGGAGGAGACTCATTACGCAAACAGGCGTATATCAGAGCTTTATGTTAATCAGGAGGCTGACAGTAACGTGGAGATTGATTACGTTACTCTGCACAACGGACAGACCCGTAATACAGTCCTGTCAACTTTTTCAGGACGTGGCTCAAGGCTTTCACTGAACGGAATAGCAACTATAGACAAGAAGCAACATGTTGATAATATGACGTTTGTGGACCATCGGGTGTCGGATTGTACAAGCAACGAGCTGTTCAATTACGTACTTGACGACAGCGCGAGCGGGGCATTCGCAGGCAAGGTACTTGTCCGCCACGGAGCTCAGCATACAGAGTCGCAGCAGACTAACCGTAATATATGCCTTACCCGTGAGGCCCGAATGTTCACTCAGCCCCAACTTGAGATTTATGCCGATGACGTGAAGTGTTCACACGGTGCCACAGTAGGGCAGCTGGATGACAAGGCAATGTTCTATATGCGTCAGCGCGGAATACCTGAGTCCGAGGCCCGCATGATGCTTATGCAGGCGTTTGTGGGTGAGGTTATAGGACGCGTTTCGCTGGAGCCGCTCCGTGACCGTCTTAACAGATTGATAGAGAAACGTTTCCGCGGCGAGCTTACCCAATGTGAAGGTTGCCGTGCATGCCGATGAATATGATAGATGTAGAGAAGATACGTAAGGATTTCCCCATTCTGGGACGTGAGGTTTACGGTAAACCGTTGGTTTATCTGGACAACGCCGCAACCACCCAGAAGCCTCAGTGCGTCATTGATGCCATCAGTGAGGCATACTGCAATGTTAACGCCAACGTTCATCGTGGCATACATTTCCTGTCGCAGCAGGCAACCGATATGATGGAGGCTGCCCGTGAGAGGGTGCGTCAGTTTATCGGAGCTGGCAGCGTGGAGGAGATAATCTTTACCCGTGGCACTACCGAGAGCATTAATCTGCTGGCGAGTTCGTTTGCCCAGGCATTCCTCAAGGAGGGTGATGAGGTTATCATATCCGGGATGGAGCATCACAGCAACATCGTTCCATGGCAGATTCAGGCCGGCAGATACGGTTTCAGGATTAAGGTTATTCCCGTAACAGACTCCGGAGAATTGGATATGGATGCCTTCATGGCGCTTTTCACCCATCGGACCAGACTTGTAGGCATCACACACGTTTCGAATGTCTTGGGTAGTGTGAATCCCATGTCCCAAATAATCGGCATCGCCCATTCGCATGGGGTCCCGGTCGCCGTTGACGGAGCCCAGTCGGTACCGCATATCAGGGTTAATGTCCAGGAGCTGGGGGCTGATTTCTATGCATTCAGCGGGCACAAGATCTATGGCCCAACCGGAATAGGTGTGCTTTACGGTCGCAGGGAACTTCTTGAAAAGATGCCTCCGTATCAGGGTGGGGGTGAGATGATAAAGCGCGTTACTTTTGATAAGACCACCTATAATGAACTCCCGTTCAAGTTTGAGGCCGGCACGCCAGATTACGTGGGTTCGATAGCACTTGCATCGGCTCTGGATTATGTTGATGCCATAGGAATGGATGAGATCGCCGCTTATGAGAGAGGGTTGTGTGCTTACGCACTGGAGAGGCTGAATGCCATTCCCGGGATGCATATCATAGGAAACGCTACAGGACGCAGCGCAGTTATATCTTTTCTTGTCGGTGATATTCATCCTTCTGATATGGGAACACTGCTTGACCGTCTGGGTATCGCGGTACGCACAGGGCACCATTGCGCAGAGCCTCTTATGGACCGATTCGGTATTCCCGGCACTGTACGTGCATCGCTGGCATTCTACAATACAAAAGCCGAAATTGATGCACTGATAACTGGTATAGAACGTGTTAAAGGTATGTTTTAACCATTTTTTTTGCAGTTGAAACGACAACATGAATTATAAATGAGTAATTTTGTCAAAATGGTTTTACTTAAAATAAGATTATGAAAAGATTGTTTTTTAGCGTTTTGGCACTGACTATAGGTGCTTTCGCATTTGTCTCCTGTGATAAGGATGATGACGAAAAGAAAGATGATAAAAGGGAAAAAGGCTCTTATCTCTCCATGCAGGATCAGCAGGACATATTGTCTGATGCATTAATTAAGGCCGGTGACCAGGTTGAATTTGAGAGTCTTTCCCAGAGAGTACGTACTTTGGTTTATAGTTTTGCAGGGCATCAATTGAATGTTGATACAACCTATGCCCAGTTACTGAAAGATGAACTGGCTGCACGTAAGATAGGTGCATTAAGAGATGTGAAGAACATTTCCGACCTGAATCCGGATGAACTGTATTTTGGTGTTGATCTGGCCTTGGAGGAATCTGTTACAGGCCTCGGTGATACCGTAATGCTGGCAATGGTAAAGAATATCAATCATAATACAGACCGTTTCATCATTAACGTCACCTCTGCTGACTCTCATGTATTAAGCTCTTCCCTTAAGGTTTCATTCGGAAAGACAGGCGCTGTGGAGTTGACAACCGAAGCAGGTGAAGTTAACGAAACCCTCAACGTCAACCTGCCTTCTTTGGTAAGCTTTGCTGTAGCGATTGATGGAGAGACTGTGATAGGCGCTGACCTCAATATTTCTACCGACTATCTTATCAAGGCCGTAAGACGTATGGCTGACAATGAACAGTTCCAGGTTGAGTCTGTTACCTTGAATGGCAGCAAACTGAATATGAACGGTGAACTTACCGTTGGAGACTGCTCATATCTCGGTAAGGTTTCATATACAGACAACAGCGGACTCGATTTAGGTGTCGCAGCAAAGGTGAAAGGCTATGAGATTCTTGGCGCCGATGTTCATGTGAACGCAGTCCTGAATAATGATCTGGACTATGCAAACAGCTCAAGTCTGATGTTGTTGGCAATGAATAATATAAAAGGTTTAGGTGCTGATGTCCGTCTGGGTGAAGATGCTTCTGTCAAAGCCAAGTTTACCAAGAACCCCGTAATGACTGTGATGCCTATAATGAGTGCCGGTCCGGAAGATATGCCTGCTTTACTTGACAGTTTGAACAATGCCTTCAGTTGCGGAGTCTACTTTAAGGGTTACAAGGATCCCCAGGCTAAGCTGAGATTTTCTTATCAGGCTCCTGAAAAATCTGATAACGTTCCGGCAGATGATGAAGATATGCTTGGCATGATAGTTTCATCGTTAGCCAATTCAGGTCTCATCGTTGTTGTAGATACATACGATCAGGACGGCAAGGATATTACCGTTCCGGCCCTGGAGTATTTCGGAAAGATTGATTTTGAAAGGTTTGGCAATGGGATGTCTGAAAAGTTCAATTCTGCATTTGCAGAGACCCTGGCTCCTCTTTTCCATGTTGATGTTGAGGAATTTGACCTTACAGAAATCCTTAAGATGATCTTGCTCAATTCAGGAAGGCTGGAACCGGAGTATGAGCCACTGGACTGATAAGGTGTTGTCTTTTTAACCGCTTGACGGTTTAAGGTATAAAAAGAGCGGCCTCTGGAATAGCGGCCGTTCTTTTTTACACATTTTTAAATGCTTAAGATTCTAATAATTGTGTAAATTTGCGGTCCGAAAAAAAGAGTATAATAAAGACTGTATATGAAACAGAAAGCACTTCTTATGATTCTGGATGGCTGGGGCATTGGTAACCGCTCCAAGGCCGATGTGATTTACAACACTCCCACTCCCTATATGGACTATCTGAACGCCAACTATCCTCACGCACAGTTGCTTGCCAGCGGTGAGAACGTGGGTCTGCCCGATGGTCAGATGGGTAACTCGGAGGTAGGTCACCTCAATATCGGTGCCGGCCGCGTGGTTTATCAGGACCTGGTTAAGGTTAACCGCGCAATTGCAGACGGCAGCATACGTCAGAACAAGGAGATTGTATCGGCTTACAGCTACGCAAGGCAGAGCGGCAAGAAACTGCACCTGATGGGTCTGGTATCGGACGGAGGCGTTCACAGTTCACTGGAACATCTGTTCTGCCTTACCGACATAGCGCGTGAGTACGGTATTGACAAAACATACGTACACTGCTTCATGGACGGTCGTGACACCGATCCCAAGAGCGGTAAGGGATTCATAGAGCAGCTTGTAAAGCGTGGTGATAAGGTTGCCACTATAATTGGCCGTTATTATGCAATGGACCGTGACAAGCGCTGGGAACGTGTCAAGATTGCTTATGACCAGCTGGTAAACGGTGAGGGCCGTAAGGCTGCCGATATGGTTAAGGCTGTCGAGGAGTCTTATGCAGAGGGTGTTACCGATGAGTTTATGAAGCCTATCGTAAACGAGGCTTATGACAGCCGTATAGAGGAGGGTGACGCTATCATCTTCTTCAACTTCCGCAATGACCGCGCCAAGGAACTTACCATAGTCCTGACACAAAAGGATATGGACGCAGAGGGTATGCACACCATTCCGGGTTTGCAGTACTACTGCCTCACTCCGTATGATGCATCGTTCACCGGAGTCCACATCCTGTTTGACAAGGAGAACGTTAACAATACTCTGGGCGAGTACATATCATCACAGGGTCTTAAGCAGCTTCATATAGCCGAGACCGAGAAATACGCTCATGTAACATTCTTCCTGAACGGTGGCCGTGAGCTTCCGTTTGACGGTGAGGACCGTATCCTGGTTCCGTCACCCAAGGTTGCCACTTATGACCTGCAGCCAGAGATGAGCGCATATATAGTACGTGACAAGCTGGTCGAGGCCATCGGCACAGACAAGTATGACTTTATCGTGGTCAACTTTGCAAATGGCGATATGGTTGGTCATACCGGCGTTTATGAGGCTATAGAGAAGGCTGTTGTGGCTGTCGATGCCTGCGTGCATGATGTAATCGAGGCTGCCAAGTCCCATAATTATGAGGCTATCATCATTGCTGACCACGGTAATGCAGACAATGCACTCAATCCGGACGGCACTCCCAATACAGCTCACTCCCTGAATCCGGTTCCCGTTATCTACGTAACTCCGCGCAAGGACGCCAGGGTTGAGTCCGGTATTCTGGCCGATGTGGCTCCCTCTATCCTTACCATCATGGGTCTGCCCGTACCTGCCGAAATGACCGGAAAGGTTCTGGTTAAGTAAGAGATATATTTCCATACATCCACCGACGGCCTGTAACAAGGTCGTCGGTCTTGTGTTTTATAGTTTTTCCAATAGATTAAAATGAAACTGATTCCTATTTATACCTGGAACAAGAGTATGCTTAAGTTCAACCGTAAGAGAGACCGGATTACGCGTCAGCCATGGTTCCAGGGAGTGCTGTTGATGCTTTGCGTGATTGTGGCCATGATTTTGGCCAATACGCCGGTTATCAGTACTTATTACCGTGCATTCCTGGATACCAGTGTCCAGATTCATTTCAAGAGCCCTGACGGTAGGGTGGACTGGCTGTTCCCTCATGGCATGACAATTGAGAAAATCATCAATGACGTATTGATGGTGGTATTCTTCTTTACGGTAGGACTTGAGATAAAGCGTGAGGTGGCTCACGGAGAGTTGTCATCGGTAAAGAAGGCCATGCTCCCGGTAATTGCAGCTTTTGGCGGTGTGATAATGCCTGCCTTGATTTATACTCTGGTCAATCACGGAACGGGTGCAGCATCGGGATGGGGTATTCCTACCGCAACCGATATCGCCTTTGCGGTCTGCATACTCTCTGTGCTGGGGGACAGGGTTCCGGTATCGCTCAAGGTTTTCCTTACGGCACTGGCCATTGCCGATGACCTGATAGCAATCCTTGTGGTGGCGCTATTCTATGGTGGTCACATCAATTTACTGCTTCTGGGGTTGTCTGTGATAGTCATTTTTGTGGCCTGGCTCTTCAAGCATTTCGGGCAGAAACATGTGTGGGTATATCTGGTCCTGGCCGTGACAGTGTGGGTGCTGTTCTATTATTCCGGTATCCATGCTACTATGTCGGGTGTGGTTATGGCATTCATAATCCCCTCCAAGGCCCGTTTTGACAGGCCGTACGTGCTTCATAAGATAAAATTCTTCAGCCAGAAACTGCTCTCTTTTGACCGGATTGACGATGAGACAATGTTTCCCAATGGCCCCCAGCGCCATATACTGCGCCGTATCCATAAGACAGCATACGGATCTCTGGATATGAGCTACCGTGTGGAGCACGCGTTGTCGCCATGGGTCAATTTTGTAATCATGCCGATATTTGCATTGGCCAATGCCGGTGTGGAGATTCCTGATTTGAGCTATTTCAATATCTTCAATACCGCAGGAATTACCGGTGGAGTAGGATTGGGTATATTCCTTGGTCGGGTGTTGGGAAAGCCTCTTGGTATTACGCTGTTCAGTTTTGCGGCAATCAAGTCCCGCCTGTGTGAGATGCCCGACAAGGCCGGCTGGGCGATGTTCTTTGCCGTGGCCTGCCTGGGTGGTATCGGGTTTACTATGTCAATATTCGTTGATACGCTCTCGTTCCAGGATGCAGCTGCTGTTGATGAGATGCGGAATGCCGGCAAGATAGCCATTCTTATGGGTTCTCTGTCTGCCGGTATTCTGGGTTCTGTCCTGATCAAGCTGGTTTCAAAGCTTCCTGATTCCAAGTAAAACAGTTATCTTTGCCTTAAACAATAAAATAAAAAGGATATGATCAGGAATCTGAACGATAAGGTTAAGTACATAGGAGTTGATGATCTGGACCTGGACCTCTTTGAGAGCCAGTACATAGTGCCCGAAGGCATGGCTTACAACTCATATCTGATACTGGATGACAAGGTTGCCATCATGGATACGGCCGATGCACGCAAGGCCGATGAGTGGAAGGCCAATCTTAAGGAGGCACTTGCTGGCCGCCAGCCGGACTATCTGGTGGTGCATCATATGGAGCCGGACCATTCGGCCCTTATAGAGTGGGCTCTCAAGGAGTATCCTGCACTTACCCTTGTGGCCAGTGCCAAGGCTATCCAGATGCTGGGTCAGTTTTTTGAGGGCATTCAGACTGATGGCCGCACCCTTGCCGTAAAGGAGGGATCAGAACTGGAACTGGGTGAGCACAAGCTGCGCTTTATCGGCGCTGCCATGGTTCACTGGCCCGAGGTCGTGGTCTCTTTTGATGAGGCTGACGGCGCTCTTTACAGTGCCGATGCTTTCGGTAAGTTCGGCGCCTTGGGCAAGTGCGGATTCTATGGTCGCGACGATGATGACTGGAGTTGCGAGGCACGCCGTTACTATTTCAATATAGT
The DNA here is from genome assembly GCA_902802285.1 of uncultured Bacteroidales bacterium. Lineage (GTDB taxonomy): Bacteria > Bacteroidota > Bacteroidia > Bacteroidales > Bacteroidaceae > Colenecus. The sequence continues at coordinate 3,304 of CADCLI010000007.1, read as the reverse complement.
AGGTAAGTACGGCAGTCCGGTACGCACCCTGCTGGGCAAAACGGCTCAACTGGCCGTCAAGACCATACGTCCTCTTCACGGTCCTATCCTTGAGGACAACCTTTCCGAGTATATAAACCTCTATAATATATGGAGCAACTACGCTGTTGAGACCCAGGGCATTTTCATTGCCTGCGCATCGATTCATGGCGGCACTATGGCTGCGGCTGAGAAACTTGCTGAGATTCTGCGCGCCAAGGGTGCTGAGCGCGTTGTGGTAAGTGACCTTTGCCGCTCTGACTTTGCCGAGAACGTGGAGGATGCTTTCCGTCACTCAACTCTGGTGCTGGCGGCTTCATCATACGATGCCGGCGTGTTTACACCAATGTTTGAGTTCCTGCACCGGCTCCAGATCAAGGGATTCTGCAACCGCAAGGTGGGAATCATAGAGAACGGGTCGTGGGCTCCTTCGGCCGGTCGCGTAATGAAGGATATGCTCTCATCTATGGCAGGCATCGAGATAGTTGAGCCCATGGTCACCATCAGGAGCCGAATGAAACAGTCTGATATCCCTGCGTTGGAATCCCTTGCAGATGCAATAAAATAGTATTCTCTTTGCCACGCCTTTGGCAAAGTACTGATCTTTAGCTCAGTTGGTTTAGAACGCTTTTTCCGACCTTCAGAGTCCACTTTTTTTGTATACATCGCGCGTCAACTATAAACAATAGTTGTATATTTGCCAAAGAAATAATGTTTTTTACAGTCGATAATCGGATTAATTATTAAATGATATGAGAATCAATCTTTTAACAAGTGTTTTCTATGGATTGGCAATATCTGTTATGTTGTCATCCTGTGGTGACGGGTCTTCTGATCCCGTCATAGAGGAACCGGATGCAATCATTGCCGGCAATATCTCGACTACTTTCTTTACAGCCACTGTAACCGGCTCGTTCAGCGGTATATCCAAGTATGACCTTGCACTTGGCAAGAGTGGAATCCTGTATTGCGAGAAATCAGACAATGCTGAAAACATGTTCAAGCAGTGGAAAGAAGGTAATGACAATCCCGAATGCAAGGTATTTGACAAGGGAAAGATGAACAGCGACTCTTATTCCGGTACTATAGGCGGTCTGATTCCTGACACTGAATACATGTTCTGCCTGTTTTCTATTGACAAGGACAACAAGAAGCGTGAGATAAGTGCTGTACATACATTCAGGACACTTACATTTGAGCCTGGAATTGAAGCAGTCAAGATGGACAGCATCCATTACGTTGACGCCTTGGCAAAGGTCCGTCTGACTATGGATGCAAAGGATGCCGAATACTGTGAGATAGGTGTCCTGCTTTCGGAGACTGCCGATGGCAAGACGGATGGTTCCATATTGTTCCCATATTCGGACAAATTCAAGGGGACCGTAAGGGTTGAACTTAAATATATCAAGTCAAATCAGGAATACTATTGCCGTCTGTATATGAGATATCCTACCAAAAACGGCATGTCTGATTGGATTTACGGACCTGAAACGTCTTTCACCACCAAGGACCTGATGGATACCGCAATTGACCTGGGTTTACCCAGTGGTATCAGATGGGCAGGATTCAGTCTGGGCGATTATGATTTTGCTTCTACTTTTGATAGGTCACCGTTATTCTATTGGGGATCATCACAGGAGATGGTAATATATATAGATGCCAAAACCGCTAAATATGAGATTACCGATGTACGCTACGAACATGTGGATGCCCAGGGCAACTATCTGGATCTGGGGAATGAGATAAGCGGAACGGAATACGATGCGGCACATCAGAGATATGGCGGCAAATGGAGGATGCCTACCAAGGCGGATCTGGAGGAACTTATAGAGAATTGCACATTAAGCGGCAAAAAGACTCTATATCATAAACACTATCACTATGTCTATAATTATCAGGATAATGCTTACAGACAAATGGAAACTGACGATGTTGTCGATTATTTTGAGGTGACCGGCTCCAATGGAAACAATATCAGATTCAGGTTCTATGAAAGTATCTGGAGCGGGACATGTGATGAAGGGAATGCGATTTATATATTGTACTGCAGGCCCGAAGAAGGTTTCAGACCATCCATTAAACTGGAATCAGTGGTTGGCAGGCGGGGGCGTTATTGCATACGCCCGGTATGGGATCCTAATATGCCTGATGAATAGGTCATAATGAAACATTAATAAATAACATTGTATGAAAAGACTTAGCAAAAAAGAGGAGATAATAATGGAGTGGTTCTGGCAGAACGGCGCCATGACAGTTGGTGAACTCCGGGAGCGCATGCCGGACCCCAAGCCTCATGTGAACACCATTTCCACTCAGGTGCGCCTGCTTGAGTCAAACGGTTTCCTGGGCCATGAGAAAGAGGGAATGGGCTACAGGTACCGTGCCATAATAGGTAGGGATGAATACAGCAACAACTCCATTGGCCGTATAGTGTCTCACTGTTTTGAGAACTCATATATTGATGCCGTGTCTGCGCTGGTAAAGGATGACAAAATTACGGTTGATGAACTCAAGGCTCTTATAGAGCGGATTGAAAAAGAATAATATATGCTAATGGTGGCATTCCTGTTATATCAGGTCAAGGTGGCGGTGTTGCTGGCGGTGTTCTTTCTTTTGTACCGCTGGCTTTTGAGCCGTGAGACTTTCCACGGTTTCAACCGCGTTGTACTCATTACAATTGCGGTCCTGTCATTTGTCCTGCCGCTTTTCAATATCAGGAAACCTGAAAACGGTCAAGGGAGTATCTGGCTGTTGATACTGTTCGTGTTATACTGGATTGGTTTTGCTGTTATCCTGATAAGAAAGGTCATGACGATTGTATCAATGGCGCGAATAATACAAGGTGGCCGTTATGCGGACCGTTCTGACGGATGTGACGTCATAGAGTCGGACCGTATTCCTCAACCCCTTAACTGGATGGGATACATTGTGATGCCGCAGGAATGGCTTGAGAACGTAAATGCTTCCGTATGGAAACATGAATCTTTCCATGCCCATAGGGGACACTCCCTGGATTTGCTTTTGGCGGATATCGTGACAGCTTTCCAATGGTTCAACCCCATATCTTTCATGCAGCGTAAAGAGTTTGAGCTGATTCATGAGTTTGAAGCTGACCGTGCAGTGATTGACAGTGGGGCCGATGCCCGTGAATACAAACGGATGCTGGTGGGTGCTGTGGCATCGGGCCGTGGCATGAGCATGACCAACTGGCTACGACAGTCCAGTCTGAAGGAGAGAATAGACATGATGGACAGGAAAGCGTCAAATAAATGGAACAGGCTCAAGG
>CADCLI010000006.1 GCA_902802285.1 uncultured Bacteroidales bacterium | reverse complement strand
TTGCGTGCTGACTTAAGAGGCTTAAAGCTCGTGTATGGACTGGATTATCAATAACACCGTTGCCAAAACTGATAGCAAGACTATCATTGCGGCCCGCTTCCTCACGGAGTTGGTTAACAATGCCGTCATACTGACATCCTGCCAGCAGCATTACCACTGCCAGGCACCCCAGTATTTTATGTCTTGCTACATTCAGCATAGTTGTCTTTTAATAATCCTCTTTTTTTTAATAGTTTTAAGGTCTGTCCAGTAAGGCATTACACCTTATTTAATAATAACCTTATTATAATACACTCACTCTAGCCCCGCTGTTTTAAATTATAGCCAACAGCAAATTCCTTCTATAAATATCATTGGTCCTATAGCGCTCACGCTCTCTCTTGGTGGCCATCGGGGCGATCAAACCCCGGTGGCCTATTTAAAGAAAAGAGTTAGTCTGATGATTACTGGATATCTACCGGAACATCGTTCTTTGTAGCCCACTCATAGACATCAGCATCAAAGTTGATTGCTGCAGGTGCAAGAGTGATCTTCAAAGTGTTCTGCCAGCCTTCGCAGAAATCTACTGCTTTTGGGGCATCAGCATTGAAAACGTCAGCAAGATTGTAATAGTATTTATAGCTATCATGCTTAGTATATACATTATTTTCAGTCTTGCCAATCTCATATTCAATTACAATGTATGGAGCACTTGTTGTTGTTGCATTGCTACCATTAAGGTAAAGATATGAATCAAGTCCAGTTACATCTTCGTTTACCAGTACGGTCTTGCTGTAAGCTACGCTTTGCGGAATTGCCAGTCCCTCATATACATATTGATAATATGTATTCTCAGTGGTTGCAGTTGAGGTTATTTCCAATCCGGATGCATTCTCATAACCAACACCAGAGGTGAATGTGGCAGGAGTTGTTGCTGCAGTCCAACGAGCAACTGTTCCTGAAGAAAGAGTTGTTCCAGTTGCCAATGACTCGTCAAAAGAACCATTTTTCTTCATGTTAAACACCTTAACGGATTTCAGATATACGGTATAGTCATCAAGTATAGTAGCCTTACGTACACCAATGTTAAGACGTGATAGAATATGATTGAAACTGAGGTTTACAGGAGTGTTACTATAATTCTTATAATCTTCAATATCTGTTGAGATCATAAGATCCTCGGTTGTCAGTGCTTCTGTCAAAACCTTATTGGGAACAATAGCGGTAGCCGGTGTACCTGTTACACTATTATAACCTGTAATTGAGAAATCTGCAATTGAAACCTTCTTGGTAGAGGAATCCCAACTCCAATCATCTCTGCTGGGTGAAGCTGCGTAGAATTTGTAAACAGTTGCTGACTTATCCCAGAAACGAACGGGTGTGTAATACCAGCCTTCGGTAACAGCAGGATTAACATTGTTATCAGCATCCTTGTGCTCAACCAACTGACCAGGATATGTATAGGTGTTGTTTGTACCTTCAACAGCTCCTAATACAGGTGTTTCAGTAGTATTTACAACTTTATAAGCCCATACTTTAAATGTTGTGTTGTAAGCTTCAAGATTACCATTGATGCCGGCAGATGAGTTCTCAGCACGAGTCTGCTTGTTAGTGATTGCGCTGAAACCTATTTCAGTCTGTTCATCCTGAATGTTTGAGCGGAGTTCATCGCTTGTACAGCCAACGAATACTAATGCTGCGGCTGCAAGGTAGAATATATTATTTCTCATATTATATGTTTTGATTCATTAATATTTAGTTAATCAAGAGGTACTTCTTTTTCCCCACCATTGTTATCAAAGTTACAGATAGAGGTAATGTCAAATTTAATCTCAGCAGGCTTTACATCTATTGTGTATTTAGTGTAAGAATCTGTGCCCCAAGTCTGAGCTAATTCGACAGTAGCTTCCTGATCAGTGAATGTTTCAGTGTAGTCATCAGATGTGTCGTTAGCAGTACCATTATCATCAGTGTAAGTGAATGTCAACTTAAACTTCAAGGTATTGGCGCTAATAGCTTGAGGTACCATTATATACCACGTGTCAAGATCTGTTGCAGTAGCGTTTGTTGCACATGTCAAATCAATAGCATCATCACCGCCAGTACCAACCAATACTGCATTTCCTGCGACAGCAGGAGTAGCAAGCGTCCATTCAGAGCATTCAATTGATGCCGGATTTACAAAAGTGTTCTGAGCAAACGTACCATTAGCATTATTCCATCCACTCATTTCCAAACTTGTAACCTGTATTTTTCCAGTAGAAAGAGTACTCTTTAAAGCAAAGGTAACTTTTGCCATTACATGATGGAAAGCGAAATTTACAGTAGGATTATTTGAGTTAGTGTGATTGCTACCTAGTTCATTCAATGCTCCAGTACGTGCAATTAAATAATCATCTGATTCTGACGATATCTTAGAAGTAGCACCAGCAATAGTAATCTTGCCAAAATCATTTCCAATAGTACTGACAATGCTATATGTTGCATTATCTTCAGGGTCGTAGGGTGCTACAGCGTAGAAATTATACTTGCCATTCTTATCCCAGAAACGAAGACGGTCATATTTCCATGTGGATCCGTTGTTATCAGAATAGACATGTATTCCATTAAAGATTGTTTGATTAATTGCAGACCAAGTTGAATTGTCTAGATTAGTCAATGTCTTGTAGCCATAAACCACAAAACCACCTGCATCAGAAAGACTCTTTTTCCGTGCAGCTTGATCGTTACCTTCAATGGCGCCTTTAGTAACATTTGATGAGAATGAATCAAAAGAAATAGCGGTTTCTGTTGTTTCAATATCATTAACTGTGTCGTTTCCTGCGCATGCTGCTAACAGTGCTGCTGCGATCATCAAATAACTCTTTTTCATAATTCTCTTTTCTTTAAGTTTTTAGTTAATAATAAGTTTCTACTTGGTGACCGGTAGGAGTATCACCTCCTACCGGCCTGTATTTTGAAATAATATTATTGTATTGTGAATTCTCCATCAGTATTTTCATCTCCTGTAGGATACTTCTCATCCCATTGGTAAACAACAGGATTAAATTTGATGGCGGATGGAGCAAGTGTTATATTAAGAGTGTTCTGCCAACCTTCACAGAAATCAACATCATTATCTTTATTAGCTCCATCTCCGTTGAATACGTCTGCAAGATTGAAATAATAAACGTAGCCGTCAATCTTAGAATAGTTATTATTTTCGGTAACACCAATTTCATAATCTATTACAATATAAGGATCGCTCCAAGTATCATTGCCTGAGCTTACAGCATTGTAACCATCAATCCTTAGATAAGAAGACAAACCAGCAACATCCTCATTGGGCATTACAGTCTTAGCATATCCAACTGTTTGAGGCATTATGAGCCCCTCATATACATATTGATATTTTCCATCTGATACCTTCTGGGTAATTTCTTGCGCACTTGTAGGCTCAAACTTCATGTTGCCTGGAGTGAATTTATCAGTGTTGCCTGTGTCTTTGGTCCAACGCGCCTGGGATCCAGCCTTTAATTGGGCCTCGGTCAAAGTTGTGGCTTCATCAAAAGAGCCTAGACTCTTCATGTTGTAAATCTTAATAGATTTGAGGTTGACAGTGTAATCTGCTAAGTCATTACTCTTGCGAATGCCGATATTGAGGCGTGACAAAATATGATTGAATACTAACTGAACTCCATTATTATTGGGAGCAGTGGTGTAAGTATAATCCTTGTAATTTAAAATGTCAGACGCAATCATCAAATCTTCTGTATCTATAGTTGCCATTATCTTGGCCGCATCAATTGTGGTATTTGTAGGATCAGAGGCCATGTTAGTACCACTAACACGGAAATCGGCGAGTGAGATTGTCTTGGGAGATGTATTATCTGCGATAGCCCAAACTTTTGTCTCTCTGCTCATTGTTTCGCCTTCATACTTTGCACTCTGGGGATTGAACGGAGCAGCTGCATAGAAATCATAATGTGTGGCTGTCTTGTCCCAGAATCTAACAGGACTGTAGGCCCAGTGACCTATTAAAGAGGCTTCAGTTGATTGGTATTCAACTTTTTCACCAGGATATTGAAATCCATCAGTCGCATTTCCTGTGAAGCCAAAAACAGGAGTTCTTGCAAAAGTGCTTTCTCCGTTTTTGATATATTTATTACCCCATAGTCTGAAAGTCTTGTTATAAGACTGTAGTTCATTTGTTGTCGTTGCATTTGAGTTGTCAGCACGAGTTTGCTTGCTTGTAAAAGTTGTGAAACTAATAGCGCTATTGTCCTGCTGTTTTATTTCCTTGAAGGTGTCATTACCAGCGCAACCATTTAACACCAATGATGCGGCAGCGATTATTATCAAACTCTTTTTCATAATTCTCTTTTCTTTAAATTGTTAGTTAATAGTTCTTTTTATGCTTGGTAACCGGTAGGAGTATCACCTCCTGCCGGCCTGTTGTTTGTATCAATCAAAAATTGTTACATCTTCATTTTTCTTGTCTTTCCACTCATAAACCTGAGCATCGAAGACAATTACGTCGGCATCAATCTTGATATTGAGAGTATTCTGCCAACCTTCGCAGAAGTTAAGAGTATTGTCCTCTGCTATACCAAATGCATTTGCCAAATTGTAGTAAGCTGTATAAGGCTCGCTGCCTATAGTGTAACAAATCTTAAGATAGGGGTGAGATACAGCACCACCTTGTTCCTTGATGTCATAAATGGTCTTGCCATATGCAGCTGCTGTATTGTCATCTGCGGCGGCGTCAATTTCTTCCTGAGTATAATATGTATCAGGAAGAGTTGCCTTAGCCCTGTCAATAACCTCGCTGGTGATAGCCTGCGGTATGATGAGGTACTGGGCTATGTACAGCGGAGTGGTAGCATCAAGCTCCTTGTCACTGATGTCAGCACCAGGAAGGTTGTATGTACCAACAGGGCTTCCTGTAGTCCAACGCTTGATTGTTCCTTCTTCTAGTTTGTCAGTTCCAAGGTCAGCACCTTCATTGAATGAACCTTTATTACTCAGGTTAACACCGATAATATCAAATGATGTTACCTTTACAACTACATCATTCTCAGTATTGGCGTCTTTGTTCAATTTGTCAATTGCGCCATCGGCTTTAAGTGCAACAGTTACATTCAGACGGGAAAGGATGTGATTGAAAATCTCATTTACCTTATCGGGCTGGTTCTTGTTATACTTGGGTCTTGGAACAAGGTTGTCCTCAGCAATCATCAAATCAACATCGTCAACTTCCTTGAAAGACTTAACCTCTGTGGTGACGGTAGGAGTGCCTTTTGAGAGGTTGTTGTCTATTCCACCGGCCAGTGTAAAGTCTGCGTAGCTTAATTTGCCCTGATCGCCGGTACCAGTAAGTTTCCAAGCTGCATTTGAGGGAGATGCTGCATAGAAATAATACTTGTCTGCAGATTTATCCCAGAATTTCTCAGGAGTTACATCCCACTTGAAATAAGTCTGGGTCTCTGTTGCATTGTCGTTATATTTCACAACACCCTTGTCATAAACCGGAGTGGTAACCCAAGCGCCGTTGTAGAACTTCCAGGCCCAAACGTCAAATGAAGTATTGTGGTTTTCAAGCAACCACAATTGAGTTGCATTCATATTATTGTCGGCACCTTTTGTCTGGATTCCGGCATAAGTGTCAAAAGCGATAGCGTTCTCGTTATACTGCTTTACATCGTTCTTGAGCTCATTATCCTCGCACGATGCGAATATTGCAACTGCTGCGAGTAAGTATAATACCTTTTTCATATTCTCTGTTGTTAAGTTATTTATTAATCGACAGATATAGTTGCTTCAGTTTCTGTGGTCCATTCAACAACTTCTGCATCAAAGTGAATGGGGTCCGGACCTACAGTTAATGTCAGGTTATACTGACTGCCCTGCTTGAACTCGAAATCCTTTCCGGCTTCAGCAGCTGTCTTAACATCGCCAACATTTTTTGTTCCTGCAATCACTTCTGCATCCTCTTCGGTATAAAGAACTTCTTCAACAGGAGCAGTTGCGGGATCAAATACATATGCCAAATCATAGTATGCATTGTAAACCTCTGGGCCAATCTGATATTGAATGTACAGATAAAGGTCCGTCAAATCTGCAGCTGTGGGCTGGGCACCTGCTGCCTTACAATTTGTAGTCTGCGGGAAGATCAGTGTCTCAATCCAATATTTCTGATCGTAGTTGGTCTCGGCATTGGCAAGAGCGTACGAAGTGTTGATGTCAATATCGTACTTTTTGTCCTTTGTCCAACCATTTGTGGTCATATTGGTGTCGTAAACAAAGTTTCCTTCCTTTGCAAGACCCGCAATCTTAAGCTCATTTACCTTGAGAATCTGCTGTCCCTTGTAATTCTCTGACTTCTGAATCTTTACGTTCAGTTTGGTCAGGATATGGTGGAATACCAGCTGTACATCTTGTGTGGTAACTGTGCCGCGAGGAGAAACAACTTTCTTGTCGGCAATCATGTAATCCTTCTTGAAACCGCTGTAGGTAAGTTCACCCTTTGGTGCTGCGGTCTCAGAAATGGGATTTGCTGTAAGGTCTGTTCGAGCCAGGTTGTACTCGGTCGAAATATCATACTTGGCACTGGCAGTAGCAATTGAAATGTTGTTTGCATTAGCTGCGACAGTATAAGTAGGAGCTGCCTCGTACGGAGCAATGGCAAAGAACTGATAGCTGGTAGCCATTTTGTCCCAGTAACGGATGCTCTCATAGTACCATGCGGGATACATATTGGCGAATGACCACTCTACTTCGGGATCCTCACCATCGGCATCATAAACAACCTTACCGCTGGCTTTGGTTGTGAAATACTCGTTAGGAGTATTCTCAAAAACCGGTTGTTCTTCTGAGCCGGTACCTGCAGTGTTTGTTACTGTTTTCCAGCCATATACGCCGAACACGGTGTAGAAATCATTCAACTTGTTTGAATTGCTTCCTCTAGTTACCTTATCAGCATATGCTGAGAAAGAGAGGGCCTGTTCAGCCTGCTGCTCGTCAGCGGCACCTTGGACGGTGTCGCTTCCGTAGCAGGAGGTTAAAAGTGCAGCTGCAGCTGCAATTATCAGATAACTTTTTTTCATCTTTTCAATACTCTTTTCTTTAAACTTACTCCTTATTTATACATAAGGTAATTACAGCTCGGGAACAATGTCTCTTTCAACAGGATCAATGTCAGTCCAAAGATCTGTAGTAGCATCGAAGGTGATAACGTTAGGTCTAACAGTCATCTTAAGGGTGTAGTTGTTCTTCTCCTTGAAGTTTTCAAATACCTTGTTGCCTTCTGCATCCTTGAAACTCAGCACGTAGTTGTAGTCCTCCTCGTGTGTGTTGCCGTCTGTACCGGAAACGATGGTGTAGTTGATAACGAGCTTCTCAACGTCCTCTTCAATTGACTGAGGCATAACAAGTGACTCAATGAAGTAGAGAGGCTTGATAACATCATTACCATTAACCAACTCACTGTTGGGCAGCTCAACGCCGTTGGCATTTGCCCATGAAAGCTGGTAAGCAGCATTTACCTTGCTTGATGTCCAACCGCTCACGTCGCCTGTTGTAGCTTCTGTGTAAGCACCGTTATCATCAAGGCCTGTAACCTTTACGTCGCGAATGACCACCTTTACATTATTGTATATAGGATCCTTGGCGATTGATATGTTCAACTTGGCCAAGATGTGCTTGAAGTTGAGAGCTACATCCTCAAGTTTAGCGGCGCCGTCACGCTGTTCTATCTTGGCTGCTGTCATAAGGTCAGTATCGTTGCCGTCAACGCCGTTAAAACCAACTCTGATCTCTGCTGCAGTGGGAGTTGTCTGAAGATTCTGACCAGTCAGTGTGTAACCGGCAGCGTCTGCAGTAACATAAGTACCTGCGTTATCACCTACATTCTCAGGCTTGTTGAAAGTGATGATGTCTGAGTTAGGAGCTACTGCTACAAATGCATAAACAGCCTGCTTGTCCCAGTAACGATAGGGACTGTAAGTCCAGTGGTTAGGAGACTGTTTTACACTGTCAAATGTTACAAGGTCTGCGGCATCGTTACCGTCAAACACTTTCTGAATAATGGTTTCGTCATTCTTAGACTGTTTGGTTGACCAAACAGCGAAAGTCTGGTGGTAGTACTCAAGGTCAATTTCAGATGCAGCCCTTGTGGCCTTATCAGATATGGTGTTGAAACCGATTACGGTAGGAGTCTCCTCCTTTACAATCTCATTCAGAGTCTCGTTCTGTGCGCATGATGCCAGGATAGCGGCTGATGCGATGATCAAATAGCTTTTTTTCATTAGTCCTTGTGTATTATTTGTTATTATTAATTATTTAACTCTTAGTTGATGAATCTTACAGTGTTATAGTTTGTCTGCACATGACTGCTGGTTACAAACGGCTCCTGGTTGTTGCCTGCGCCGGTCTGGGCCTGCGTTATGGCATGGGTCGTAAACAGAGAGGTCAATGCAGCCAAGGCTATAGAGGCTATCGCCGCGATAAGCATGTAGGTCCATCTTCCTTTTTTTAATTCTGTAAACATACCTATTTTATTTTATATTTTTTAATTATTTACCTGTTTATTTAAAAAAATCACTTGATTTGGGCCGTTTTGGCATCAAATTGTTACCTCTGCATTGATTTCGTTAGCCCAATCCTCTACGCTTGCGTTGAAACCGCCACCGGTGGTCTGCTGCTTCTGGTCCAGGATTTCCTGCGGGATTGAATTTCCGTCAATGTAGATTGTGATTACACCGCCTGCGGGTTTCTGATGCATATCCTCAGTGATGTCGCGGGTGATGGTGTATGTGTAACCGTTACGCAGGGTCAGACCGATTCCGATGAAGTTCTGGTCCAGCTCGGCAGCCTTGGTGCCGGCCTTGGTGTTCTCCAGGGGATTGATACCGGGAAGACCCCATGTGAGTACGCGTGCTGCCATGATGTCGGCGTTGTCAACTGTCGAACCGTCCTTGAGACGTACGTTGTCGTGGTTCTGCATGGGCTTTACATCATCGGTTGAGATTGAGATGGTGTTGTTGAATGTTCTGCGTGAGAACATCTCAACGCCCTGTGAGAGACCGGTGATTGTCAGACCCTTGGCACCGATGATGCGGTTGCCCTTCTCGTCAGCGTTGTTCAGGATGATAACCTGATACAGATAGATGAATGAGTAGGGGCGGAGAGCGGCGTCAACCCTGTAGATGTAGGTGATGTTACCGTCTATGTCATACTCCTTCTCGTATGCTGAGGGGTCTTCGTTAATCTCCAGGTCTGTTACCAGTGTGCCGAAGAGCTCATCGGGCTGGTTGTAGTCGATGTATGTCTTGGTGGTGTCGGGCATTTCGCTTGTCTCGCTCTCTGCACGTGTGCGGATCCATGAAGACTGACTGCTCATACGGGTTGAGGCTGTATAGGTCTCGTAGTCGTCGCTCTGGTAGAATGATGTGTACTCAGTACCGAAGTTGTAGAACATCATATCGTAGGTGGAACCAGCGGTGAGTGATACGCGGCCGCCTTTGGAATCAAATATCTTGAAGAATGAGCTGTAACGCTTGCCGCTGTAGCGGTCCACGTTATATATAGTACCCTTAATAAGCTCGGGCTTGGTGTAACCTATTACACCGAAATTGGCTGCAGTCTCATTCCAGCTGTACTGCCATTCTGTCTCCCATTCAATACCCCAGAGAAGATCCAGGCGGATGTCATATATCTCGACTGATATCTGTGTCTGATCTACGCGGAGGAACAAATCTTTGCGCTCGCATGAAGTAAAACCAAGCATCATGATTATTGCAAGACCCAGGATTATCTGTATCTTTGTGGAGCGCTTGTTTGAATTTGTTCTGTTGTTCATCTGTTTTTGTTCATTTCTTGTTTCCGATGCAAAGTTACGTGTTATATAGGTGGTGATTTTCCAACATTGTAAAAAATGCATCCAAAAATCACAAAACGAAAATCAAACAGTAGTTGAAATATCAACAATTGGTGTTCAATACGACAATTGATAGATATAACAACAATTGTCAAATCAACAAAAAATGCAAATTGAACAAAAAATGGGCGATATTATACATTCTGAAGCGATTTTGTGCCTTATCTTTGCATCGGAAACTAAAAATAAAGGACTCGATGCTTACTTATCTAATTGTTCAATTGCCGTTCTCTGTATGCGCCGTCTGGCTCATCTTTGTGCTGCTTAAAAGTCATAAAAACCATTCACAACACCTTTTGATATGGGTTTTGGCGCTTCTTACAATAAGTTTTCTGTGCGGATCAAGCCATATGTCTCCGTATCCTGACTACCACCGTATCGTTATTTATGATATTGTGATGAGGTTTACCACGCTGGCTGTATTTCCGCTGATATGCTTTTATATAAGATCTCTCTTTGATGAAACCGGAGAAAGACCGGTATCATATCTTCTGTTCCTGCCCGCGATACTGATATCGACCTCCAGCATAGTCGTGACTTCACTCCTGGGCATCAGTCATTCGGCCCAACTGCTGGAATCCATCTACAAGGCTACGGTTATCCCCGGCGCGCTCGATGAACTGGAGAGATACTATTTTGTCTTATCATTCAGGTTATATAATTTGTTCTTCTTTATATTGCTTTCATTGTCTCTTGTGTTTGTATTCTCAAAACTGTTTGCCGGCAAGTTTAAATTTGTACATGTGATATCTTTTTTGAGAGGCAGGAAAAACTCCTTTGCGGCTAACATACTTTGTTTGTTTTTCATCATATTCTTTGTTCTTTGGGGATTATGCATAACATTCGGTACGGTTTTCATGAATCCCATGTCAGCCTGGTCAACAATATGGGCATTTGTAACATCTATAGTGCTGTTTCTTATAGGCTATGTGGCTTCCGTGCCTGCACTTCCGGGCGGTTATCTTAATATGGAACGTCTCAGACATCCTTTCAATACCGTTACCCAGACTCCACAGGAGTATCTGCAGGGTATTGATTCGGGCCCTGTGGCTAACAACTCAATATCGGGTTATGACAAGATAATGGATTCTTTCAAGGAGTTTATGGTTACCAATCAGTGTTTTCTGGATCCCACCCTTACAATTGATGAGATTGCGCATAAACTTAACTCCAACCGCACCTACGTCTCCAAACTTGTCAATATCTATTACGGAATGCCATTCCGCGATTATCTTAACAAGTTACGGATTGATTATGCCAAGCAACTTATCAAGGATGAGCCTGATGCTGTTATTGATTATATTTCGGCCAAGAGCGGTTTCCAGAGCTCAACGCAGTTTATACGCAAGTTTAAGGAGTCAGAAGGGGTTACACCCGCAGTCTGGCGGGACAATCTCAAGAAATGACCTTATACAGAGACACGGCGGATTTCTTTCCTGCCGTGTTTTTTCATTTAATTAAGGTGGGAGGTTGTCTTGTTTTGATTATATTTGCATTCTATAAATTTTAAGGATGATATAATACTTTCCATATATGAATAATAAAATCCAGGAACTTACCGACATTATTTATAATGAAGGTGTAGCAAAAGGCCAGGCCCAGGCTGACCAGATTCTGGCCCAGGCCAGGGAGCAGGCAGAAAAAATCATTTCGGATGCCAGGAAACAGGCAGACTCTATAGTGGCAGCAGCCAGAAAGGAGAGCGCCGATAATGCCGAGAACGTGCAGAAGGAGTTGCGTCTCTATGCCGCTCAGGCTGTCGAGGCCCTGAAGAGTGAGATTGCCACCGTTGTGACTGACAAGATTGTCACAGACTCCGTAAAGGGCTTTACTGCCGATCAGAAGGCTTTTAACGAGTTTATGCTCAGGATTGCGCAGGAGTGGGGCAAGAACCAGCAGATTGAGATCAAGGCTCAGGATGCCGATGCCCTGACCAGGTATTTTAACGCAAATGCCAAGGCTCTGCTTGACAAGGGCGTCAAGATTACCCAGGTAAACGGTCAGCCGGCCGAATTCTCCATCCAGCCGGCTGACGGCTCTTACAAGGTTAACTTTGGCACTGATGAGTTCATTAACTGGTTCAAGTCTATGCTGCGCCCGCAGTTGGTTGAGACTCTGTTCTGATGCGTAATTACTACTATCTTATAGCCGGGCTGCCCGACATCACTATTGATGACAGCAAGGCGGCGCTCACGGTCAGTCAGTTCCGTGCCGAGGTTTTTGACTCCCTGAGCGGACAGGACCGTAAGGTTATGGACCTGCTCAGACAGGAGAGTGTCTGCCGCGGGTTTATCGGATCGGACCTGATGGAGCAGCTTGTGGCCGATGTCAAGGCCGATGAGGCTCCGCGCGGGGATATCCCGCCGTTCATGTACGTTTTTGTACAGGAGTGGCTGGATGACAGCTGGCGTCAGAAGGCCGCGTTTGCCGAGGACCGTCTGTGGAGCCTGTTCTATGAGTATGCTATGGCTCAGGCCGGAAACGCATTTGTGAGCGCGTGGTATGAGTTCAACCTGAATCTTAACAATATACTGAGCGGCATCACCGCACGCAAGTACAACCTTGACATACAGAAGGTGATTGTAGGGCGGAATGATGTGGCTGAGGCGTTGCGTACCAGCGGTGCCCGTGACTGGGGTTTGAGCCAGGAACTGGAGTATTTTGACGATATATTACGCCTGATTGATGAGCCGGACCTGTCGCAGCGCGAGCGTAAAGTGGATTTGCTGCGCTGGAACTGGCTGGAGGAGCACACCTTCTTTAATTACTTCAGCGTGGAGCGCCTCTTCTCTTACATGGTGCGCCTGGGTATTGTGGAGCGCTGGACCACCCTGGATAAGGAGAAGGGCCAGAAACTCTTCCGTAAGCTGATAGGTGAACTTAAGGAGCAGACTGAGGTTCCGGCAGAGTTCAAAACAAATTGACAATTGAAAATTGACAATTGAAAATTAATACGCAGAACCTGCGTAAGATACGCACCGGATGGAAATTTTCAATTCTCAATTCTCAATTCTCAATTAAATTTTAACGAGTTAAAATTCTAAATATGAGTACAAAAGGTACAGTGCAAGGTGTCATTGCCAACATGGTCACGCTCAAGGTGGACGGCCCTGTTGCGCAGAATGAGATCTGCTACATTGAGACAGGAGGCGACAAGCTGATGTCGGAGGTCATCAAGGTGGTGGGCGAAAACGTTTTCGTTCAGGTATTTGAAAGCACCCGAGGCCTCAAGGTGGGCGCCCCCGCCGAATTTACTGGCCACATGCTGGAGGTTACGCTGGGTCCCGGCATGCTGTCACACAATTATGACGGTCTGCAGAATGACCTGGACAAGATGACCGGCGTGTTCCTTAAGCGCGGTGAATACACCTATCCGCTTGATAATGACCGCCTTTGGAAGTTTGAGCCTATCGTGAAGGTGGGTGATGTGGTGCGTGCATCGGACTGGCTGGGTAAGGTTGAGGAGAATTTCCAGCCGCTCAAGATCATGGCCCCGTTCCAGCTGGAGGGTGAGTACACGGTCAAGAAGATTGCGGCCGAGGGTGAGTATCGCATAATCGATGAGATTGCGGTGCTGGAGAACGCCAAGGGCGATACCGTAAGCGTCAATATGATCCAGAAATGGCCGGTGAAGGTGGCTATGACCAACTACCGCGAGAAACCGCGCCCGTTCAAGCTTCTGGAAACAGGCGTCCGTTCAATAGATACCCTGAACCCCATTGTGGAGGGCGGTACAGGATTCATTCCCGGCCCGTTCGGTACAGGTAAGACTGTGCTGCAGCACGCTATATCCAAGCAGGCCGAGGCCGATATCGTGGTTATTGCCGCATGCGGTGAGCGTGCCAATGAGGTTGTGGAGATTTTCACCGAGTTCCCGGAATTGGATGACCCGCATACAGGCCGCAAGCTGATGGAGCGTACCATTATCATCGCTAACACATCTAATATGCCTGTGGCTGCCCGTGAGGCTTCGGTCTATACGGCTATGGCTATATCGGAATACTATAGGAGCATGGGCCTTCGCGTTTTGCTTATGGCTGACTCTACTTCACGTTGGGCACAGGCTCTGCGTGAGATGTCCAACCGTATGGAGGAGCTGCCCGGTCCGGACGCTTTCCCGATGGATATTTCATCAATTATTGCAAACTTCTATGGACGTGCAGGTTACGTTTACCTGAACAACGGACAGCCGGGCTCAATTACGTTTATCGGCACAGTATCGCCTGCCGGCGGTAACCTTAAGGAGCCTGTGACCGAGAATACCAAGAAGGTGGCCCGCTGCTTCTACGCACTTGAGCAGGAGCGTGCCGACCGCAAGCGTTATCCGGCCATCAACCCCATTGACTCTTACTCCAAATATCTGGACTATCCGGAATTTGAAAAGTATATCACTGACCGAATTAACGGTGAGTGGACCGGTAAGGTTAACGAGCTCAAGACCCGCCTGCTGCGCGGTAAGGAGATAGCCGAGCAGATTAACATTCTGGGCGATGACGGCGTACCTGTGGATTATCACGTAACGTTCTGGAAATCAGAGCTGATAGACTTTATCGTGCTGCAGCAGGATGCGTTCGATGAGGTTGATGCCGTGACCCCGATGGAGAGGCAGGAGACAATTGTGGACCGCGTGATTGACATCTGCCACACTGAGTTTAAGTTTGATACTTTCCTGGAGGTTATTGATTACTTCAAGAAGGTTATCAACCTGTGCAAGCAGATGAACTACCAGCCGTTTGAGTCAGACAAATACTTTGAATACGAGAAGCAGCTCAAGGCTCTTATCGATGAACGTAAAACCGCTTAACCCGCTATAGCTATGACAACAAAGGCATTCCAGAAGATTTACACCAAGATCAGCCAGATTACAAAGGCTACCTGCTCGCTTAAGGCGCAGGGTGTGGGTTACGATGAGCTGGCCGTTATCGATGGCCGTTTGGCTCAGGTGGTTAAGATTGTGGGCGATGAGGTTACACTGCAGGTGTTCCAGGGCACCGGTGGTATTCCCACCAACGCCGAGGTGGTGTTTATGGGCAAGGCTCCCAGTCTGAAAGTGAGCGACAGCCTGGCCGGCCGATTCTTTAACGCATACGGTGATCCTATCGATGGCGGTCCTGCCGTTGAGGGCACTGAGGTAGAGATAGGCGGCCCCAGCGTTAACCCCGTGCGCCGTAAACAGCCGTCGGAGCTGATTGCAACCGGTATCGCGGGTATCGACCTTAACAATACTCTTGTGTCCGGCCAGAAGATTCCGTTCTTTGCTGATCCGGACCAGCCGTTCAACCAGGTTATGGCTACTGTGGCCATGCGTGCCAAGGCCGACAAGATCATACTGGGCGGTATGGGTATGACCAATGATGACTATCTGTACTTTAAGAACGTGTTCTCAAACGCAGGTGCCATGGACCGTATCATCGGATTCATGAACACCACCGAGGACCCTGCCGTAGAGCGTCTGCTGGTGCCTGATATGGCTCTGACCGCTGCCGAGTATTTTGCCGTGCAGAAGAATGAGAAGGTGCTGGTACTGCTCTCTGATATGACATCGTATGCCGATGCATTGGCTATCGTAAGTAACCGTATGGACCAGATTCCTTCCAAGGACTCCATGCCTGGCTCACTGTACTCTGATTTGGCCAAGATTTATGAGAAGGCCGTGCAGTTCCCAAGCGGCGGTTCGATTACAATTATCGCTGTGACAACGCTTTCCGGCGGCGATATCACTCACGCTGTGCCCGATAACACCGGTTATATCACCGAGGGTCAGTTGTTCCTGCGCCGCGACAGTGATATAGGTAAGGTTATCGTTGACCCGTTCCGCTCACTATCACGTCTTAAGCAGTTGGTTAACGGTAAGAAGACGCGTGCCGACCATCCGCAGGTGATGAACGCCGCCGTGCGTCTGTATGCCGATGCCGCCAACGCCAAGACCAAGGTGGAGAACGGTTTTGACCTGACTGACTACGATGAGCGTACGCTTAAGTTTGCTCATGACTACAGCGAGAAGCTGCTGGCCATTGACGTGAACCTTGACACTACCGAGATGCTTGACGTTACCTGGCAGCTCTTTGCCGAGAATTTCAAGCCCGATGAGGTTAACATCAAGGCCGCCCTTGTAGAGCAATACTGGCCAAAATGACTTTGGCGTTGGCGTTGGCTTTGGCGTTGGCGTTGCGCACCGGATGGTAGCCAAAGCTAAGGCTAAAGTAGGGCGAAGCCCGTAATGTAAATATAAAGAAATGGCAATAAAGTTCCAATATAACAAGACCTCACTTCAGATGCTGGAAAAGCAGCTGAAAGTGCGAAAGCGCACCTTACCTATCATAAAGAGTAAGGAGAGCGCGCTGCGCATGGAGGTCAAGAAATGCAAGGACGATCTGGTCCGGCTGGAGCGTGAGCTGGAGGAGGGCATAGGCAAGTATGACTCCATGTTTGCGCTGTGGAACGAGTTCAATCCGGGCCTTGTCAAGGTGAAGGATGTGCACCTGACCGTGCGCAAGATTGCCGGAACGCGGATTCCGCTGCTTGACAAGGTGGATTTTGAAGTTGCTCCGTTCAGCCTGTTCAGTCAGCCTGCATGGTACTATGACGGCATCAACATACTTCAGAGCCTGGCTCACGACGCAATTCTGGTGGAGTTCACCACCGCCAAGCTGGGTCTGCTGGAGAAAGCCCGCAAGAAGACCACTCAGAAGGTAAACCTGTTTGAGAAGGTGCAGATTCCGGGTTATGAGGATGCCATTCGTAAGATAAAACGCTTTATGGAGGACGAGGAGAACCTGAGCAAATCAAGCCAGAAAATCCTTAAGTCCCTGCTGGAAAAGCGTGAATCGGCTAAAGAAGAGGAGGAGGCACAGGTATGATTACAAAGATGAAAAAACTCTCCTTCCTTATTCACAGTAAGGAGTATGACCAGTTCCTGGAGCAGTTGCGCGCGCTGGGAGTGGTTCATGTGGTTCAGAAGCAGGCCGGCGCCGTGCAGGATGAATCCCTGCAGGAAGACCTGAATCTGCTGTCCCGATATAAGAATGCGTTCAAGGTACTGGAGCCTCTGGCTGCACAGCCTCAAGTGGAGGTTACAGATGACCGGACAAAGGATTTCTCTTTTGATACACCGGCCAAGGTACTGGAGAGGTTTGATATCCTGGAGGCCGATAAGGTGGTGCAGGAGCAGACTCTGCAGCTACTCGGCAGGGATAGGGCGCAGTTGCTCCCATGGGGCGATTTTGATCCGCACAGTCTGGACCGTCTGGCCGGAGTAGGGTATAAGATTCGTTTCTATACATGCCCCATACGCTCATTCAACGATGAGTGGACATCGGCCTACGGAGTGGTTGAGATTGAGCGCGACAAGCAGAAGGTCAACTTTGTTACGGTTACACATCCCGATGTGGTGCCTGATATTGATGCCGAACAGGTAAATCTGCCCGCGATATCGTTATCGGCAGTAGACAAGGATATTGCCAAGACCAAGGCTGCGATTGATTCCATTCCCGTCAAGATGGCTAATCTGGCTCATGCGGGCCTTGATGTGCTTAAGGATGGTATCCGTGACCTGGAGAACCGCATCAGTTTCAGTCAGGTAAGACTTACCGGTGAGCATCTGGCCGATGACAGCCTGATGCTGCTGGAAGGCTGGGCCCCCGCTGCCGATATCGACGGTATCAGCAAGGCGCTTGATGTAAAAGGCGTGTTCTTTGACGTTGAGGATCCGCAGCCGGGCGATGACATACCTATCAAGCTTAAGAACAACAGGTTTGCACGTCTGTTTGAGCCGCTTACCGAGATGTACTCGCTGCCCAATTACAGTGAGTTGGACCCCACGGCCGCATTTGCGCCGTTCTTTATGCTGTTCTTTGGACTATGCATGGGCGACGGCGGTTACGGTCTTATAATATTCCTGGCCTGCACGTTTGCCAAAAGGAAACTGCCCGCTTTGCGTGATTTCATGGCACTGGGACAGTGGCTGGGCATATCGACAATAATCGTGGGTCTGCTTACGGGTATGGTGTTCGGCATATCGCTGGATACTGTGGCTTGGCCCTGGCTGGCCGGCGTGAAGGATAAGTTCATTACCGACAATAACTACAACGTGATGGGTTACAGCCCCATGATGGTGGTTGCGGTCTGCGTGGGTATTCTGCAGATCCTGTTCGGTATGGGATTCAAGATTGTGCGCATAACCATCCAGCTGGGCGTTAAGTATGCCCTGAGCGAGATCGGCTGGCTGGTGCTGCTGTTGGACATGATTGTGCTGCTGCTCCTTAAACTTACCGGGGCCGATATATCGGCGGTTGCGATGAACATTATGCTGGGCATTGCCATCGTATGCGGCGTGCTGATTCTGTTTTTTAACAGCCCGGGCAAGAACCCGTTCGCAAACCTGGGATCGGGCCTGTGGGGTACGTACAATATGGTGAGCGGCCTTCTGGGCGACGTTCTGTCTTACATCCGTCTGTTTGCGCTGGGATTGGCCGGCGGTATCCTGGGCGGCGTGTTCAACCAGTTGGCGTTCCAGGCCGGCGGTGCTCTGCCCGTATGGGTGGGATGGCTGCCTACTGCGCTCATTCTGCTGCTGGGACATGGTCTGAACCTGTTCCTTTGTGTCATCAGTGCCCTTGTGCATCCTATACGTCTTACATTCGTGGAGTTTTTCAAGAATGCGGGATTTGAGGGAGGCGGCAAGGCCTACAAACCTTTTGCTAAGAAATAAATCAGTAACAATTAAATAATTAAGACAATGAATTCATGTGTTCTTCTTGCCTACATCGGAATAGGCGTGATGATTGCCCTTTCGGGCTTAGGTAGTGTTTACGGTCTTACCATCTGCGGTAACGCTGCAATCGGTGGACTTAAGAAGCGTCCCGAGGCACTTGGTACTTTCCTGCTTCTGTCGGCTATGCCTTCAACACAGGGTATCTACGGTTTTGTATGCTATTTCATTATCCGTGGCCATGTTGTTGATGATATGACTGCCCTGCAGGCTGCCGCAGTCTTCGGATCAACAATCGCTGTGGGTATTGTATGCCTGCTCTCAGGCGTTCGTCAGGGCCAGGTTTGCGCAAACGGTATCGCTGCCACTGCAAGCGGTAACAACGTAACCGCCGGCACCATGGTGATGGCTGCTTTCCCGGAATTCTACGCTATCCTTTCAGCTCTGTCACTGATCCTTATCAGCGGCGCAATCTGATAAAATGATACAAAAGGGGTCAGGCCCCAATTGTACTGTTTTCAAAAATAGTACAATTGGGGCCTGACCCCTTTTGTATCATTTTTTGTGAGTGTATAAAAAAATTACATATCTTTATGGTTCAAAAAAGGACTCTAAATTATTCTGATATGAGAAAATCTCTACTCGTTTTTATGGGCCTGTGCGCTTTCAGCGCAGTGTTTGCAGGCACAGGCAGTACAGTCAGCGGCACTCCTGCCGGCGGTGTAAGGAATCGTTCAGTACTCATCAGGCCGGGAGCCGACGGACGCGTTACGGTTACGCCCGATATGATTACGGGCATTCAGGCTGTAAAGGATAGGATGAATGCTCCGTTCAAATCAAAAGAGAATATAGACAAGCTGGAAGCCGAAAAGGCGCAGGCAAATATGATGTACCTGCATAATGAGCCAAGGAATCCGGAAAAGGGTATGACCCTGAAGAAACAGTTTGACAAGGCCCAAACGGAAAAGGCCCGCGTTGCAGCACAACAGATCAGAAGGGCTCCTGAAGCCGGCAGACGTGCGTCGTATTACCGCCCTGATCAGTGGAGCCAGCCCTATCAGACTGTCGGCAACGATCTGACCCTTTCATATGTAGACGAGTTGATCAGCGTTAATTCCGGCGCGTTCCAGAAATTCGGTGACAGGAAGTATACTTATGATGCCAACGGAAAGATGGTTTCATTTGAGTATACGATGCGTAATGTGAACGGACTTGCCGATGAGATAAGCTTCTTGAATGTCAGGATTCCGGACGAAGCCATCATCAAGATGATAATCTTTGAGAGTGATACGCTTGACGAAGAAATGACGTACTATATTGATCCGGTTACCGGTGAACGTCATGATATTGCGATGACCAGGAGTATCTATTACAATGGCGATGAAGTATCGTTTATACGCAAGGAATTGGACCAGAACGGTAATATGTTTGAGCGCGCAAAGGTGGAGTCGGAGTTTGATGCCCAGGGCCGTCCGGTTTGTACAATCCGATATACGACAATCTATATTACCAATACTCAGACAGGAGAACAGAGGATGGAGCTTAGACCCAGGACCAAGATGGAGATGGAATACCTGGATAATGGCCTCGTTACCAGGACAGAATCTTTCATGGAGTTTGACTATTCAACAAATGAAAACCGCTGGACTTATAACAGGCGCTGGACAGAGGGTACTGACAGTGAAGGAGTCTATCATTATGAGTACTTGTATTACAGTGCATACAATAATGATTGGGTAGGATCATACAAATACACCAAAGCCGATATAGAGACTGCCGATGGCGGCAGTGAGGTGACTCAGACCAACTGGAGATGGAGCAGCTCAGACAAGGCGTGGCAGTTATCGGACAAGCAGGTTACCCGTTACAATGCATATGAGAACAGGACCCTGTCAGAGTCTTATAATTACAGCGCTCCTCTGGGTACTTTTTACCCCACATCGGTCTACGGATATGAATACATAGGCGATACCGCCAGTTGTGGGGATTGGTATATCAGATACAATATGCCCGACTCAATCCAGCAGCTTGAAAACCTCATGCAGCTGGTTTCTTACGGCAATAGGAATGAGTATGCCGAATATACCCTGGATGAACTGGGATGGACCGGATATCCTGATTACAGGTCACTTCCGCGCAAGTATGAGATCCGTTACACGCTTGACAGGGATAACAAGGAGTCTGTAAGCTGGAAGGAACAGAGCAAGGTGGAGTACGATTATACGCTGGCAACGCTGATTGGCGAGACAGATCCTAAGCCGATGATGTCTGGGCAGAGGAGTTATACCTGGAAAGACAATGCCTGGACCCTTAACTATGAATACAAGTATGCATATAACGATCACGGCGACAATATAATGGAAGAGCGTTATATCGATGGCCAGATAACGACGCGTCATACCACTGAGTATGTATATTACAACAGTTCATATCAGAGCGGCTCCGAAAGATTGGAGAAGAAGGTGATCTCAGAGAAATACTGGGGCCTTTCCAATGGAGAGCTGGTGCCTTCGGTTGAATATGAATATGCTTATGACAAGGATTACAAAAACCAGATTCTATACATCTACAAGTCTTCATGGGATGCCGCAAACAACCGTTGGTATTACGGCAACAAGTATGAGTCTGAGTATGACGAGAACGACCGCCAGATTTTGAGCGTAAGTTACAACTGGTCTTATGACAGGGGTATCTGGATAGGTCATTCAAAGGAGGCAAGCGTGTTCAGTGCCGACGGCGAGACCCTGAAGCGTGAGAACTGGATCAACAGTTCCGACACATCGACAGTATGGGTACCGAGTTACGCAGAAGTGGTGGAGTATGATGATAACGGTCGTCTGACCAGTGATTGGAACTGCAGTGGCTGGACGGACGGTGCGTGGGATTTCGGAAACAGGTATGATTATAGCTATTCGGCCGACGGATTGCTGCTGTCGGAGTCCCAGTATTATATGTCATCGGGCCAGTGGCGTGGAACCTATAAGGTTGATTATGAGTATAATGACAAGGGTCAGATTACTCTGAGCCAGATATTTGAGAATTACAGCCCGGATGCTGATGAATGGATGGCAAGAGAGAAAGATGTATACAGCTATACCGATACCGATGAACTTCTGGACCATTACAAATACTCTTTTGACGGTATTGACTGGAAGAGTTACCAGAAGGAACTTGCCGTGATGGAGAATGGTGTCATTATCGCATATGTTGACAGCATGTATGATTTCGGGTATGAGAAGTGGTTCCCATTTACAATGGTTACCATTACCCGTGATGAGACAACCGGTATCGTTACATCCCAATATCAGAACTGGGACCAGTCTGAAGAGGTATGGCTTGATGACAGGCTTGAGTCTGTAAAATATGATTCAGAGGGCAGGGTAACTTACACTGAGTCATACTATTGGTCAACATGGTACGATTATGATACCGGTACAGACCAGGTAGGCTGGACGGGAGACAATAAGGCCGAATATGCCTATAATGACAGGGGTGAACAGATTATGACAGCCACCTATAACTGGAACACGTATGATTCGCTATGGGTAGGCAACTATAAGAGCGAATCGGATTATGATGAATCTGGTCACCCGATACTCTACGGTTCATATTATTGGGATGACGAAAACAGGGAATGGATCGGATCGGACCGTTATGAATATGCTTATGACAGTATAGGCAACCAGATTTTGTCAATAACTTACGTATGGGATGATATCCTTAAGGATTGGACGGCAGATAGTAAGTATGAATACGCATATGATGAGAAAGGTGACAGGATAATGGAAGCTTATTATAGCGGAACTGACTCTGAAGGTGACTGGATAGGCTCTGAAAAGTTTGTTTACTATACCAAGGATGAAGTTGAATACCACGAGAGTTATATGTGGGACTACAACAGGAAAGACTGGTACGGCGAAAACAAGTCTGAGTATCTGGACGGTGATGATTGCTATATGTCCGCAGATTATATCTGGGACTATGACAACTGGTGCTGGGTAGGCCGTGAAAAGAGGATAGAGACCTATACCGAAAGCGGCGAGGAGCAAATATTCTACAAATGGGACAGTCAATCCGAAACCTGGGTGGCCGACTCCAGGGAGGTGGATGAGATGACAGAGACAGAATTATCAACCAAGTTCGTGCATACTGTGTCCGTATGGGACGCAGCAACCTCTGGCTGGGTGTTAGCAAGCCGTGAAACCGAAGAGAATGTATACAGGTCCGATTACAATGTGGATTATTCTCTGCTGGTGAATGAGGTTTATAATCCTCTGACAGCGGCATGGGTTCACTCCAGTTCCATCAAGCAGATTTATGTATATAAGCCAATTACAGGCGTCGAGGCTATCCCTGCTGAACTTAATATCCGCATTGATGACGGTAAGATCATTATTGAAGCTTCGGCTGATATGGCAGTCGGCATCGCATCCGTATCGGGCGCTCAGATTGCCGGCGGAAAGGGTAGTGTGGAGGCATCGGTTGCTCCCGGCATTTACCTGATCACCGTAGGTGGCAAGACTGTCAAAGTGATGGTCCGCTAACCCCAATGTGTTATCGGATTGCGAAAGGATAGTTTATGTAATCTGCGGAGTTTTCTTCCAGTACATCCTGATGCTTGGAAGGAGTGGGCACTACAACCAGCCAAAGGTGGGATAGCGGCTCTGCTGCGGGGGCTGTAAAGGTAATGGTGCCGATATGTCCGATTGTGGATACTGCGGTATCGGAATAGATGCAGGAGCCATCGGCCCGGACCGCTACCAGTCCGAACCTCCAGGCGGCATTGTTTATGTACCTTTCGGATTCGGCGTATGTTGTACGGCCGGGGTTGAAGAGGCCTTTCAGGCTTACAGAGACAGTCTGTCCAGGAGCAGGAACGGTCATCGATATGCCGTTGTAGCCATACTGCTGGGGCACGCGGTCATCGGCAATGCGTTGCCATCCCTCCTCATCGGCCTCCTGCAGCACTGATGAGTGGCGGTTGGCGTAGGGCTTCATGACCTCCTTTACGCGGGGCATATCGTATGTCATGAAGTGGAGCGCGGCGTCAAGCATCTCCTGGCCGAAAGCGGTATCGTCAATGCCCTGCAACTCCTCATAAACATCAATTATATCGTGCCTGTGACGGGCCGCCCGCCAAAGGTCCGATATAAACTCCCTGCCATGCCTGTATGACCAGTACTCCAGTACGTATGGCGAGTGGTACATGTTTTCCGGGTGCATGAAAGCCAGATGGGTCTGCTGCATGAATGCGTCCCAGTGGTATTTTTCATCATCGACCCAATGGGGGTTGACCTGCCACAGCATCCATTGCGATGTCATCTCAAAGATGCCTCCGCCGCTGAATCCGCTCTTGTTGTCAATGCAGAGCTGGCTCTGGAAACTGTGTCCCAGTTCATGGGCTATGCAGTTCATGCGCTCATCCTGCGTGCGCAGGGGCGTTACCCAGAGTGCTCCTATCTTTTCATCGTAGTCACCGCCGTAAGCCGTTCCCTCATCGTCATAACGCAGCATTATCATCATCTTGAGACTGTCGGCAGCCGATCCGGGAGTGATAAAACGTAGCGAATCCTTAAAGAAATCGTAGAAATATTGTGATTGAGTAAGGAGATTGTCAAGATTGGCGGTCATCCTATTACCTTTATAATCAGGCGCTTCTGATACATCGGACCCGAAACCTTTCTCCCAGAATACTATTATATCAGGGGTGGAGACACTGCGCTGGAAACAGTAGTCCGATGCGGTATCATTAAGGTCCATTCCCTGCAGGTCACTCGGGATATAGACCTGCTTGTCAACGCTCTTACCGCATGATGACAGCACTATCGCTGCCGTTATACTGAATATTATTTTTCTTAAATCCATATCTTACAGGGCGGAGCGAAGGCGGTTGAGGGCGTTGCTGATCATATCCGGGGTGCCGCTGCCGTCGTTTACGTACTGTATCACCATGTCTGCGTAGTTTATGGCCTCGCGCAGCGGGGTGCTCTTGTTGGGGATGTTCTCCTTGCAGTCAGTGACCAGGCGGAGCAGTTCATCCAGATCCTCGGGCTCGGCCAGGTTACCGGGGCGCATCACTGCCAGAGCAGCTTTCAGGGCCGATGCGGCATCATTCACCATCTTCTGGTCAACTCCCTGCACGTTACTGTCAGTGAGGGCCCGGGCAGCCTGCATGCACTCTTTCATGCGGGCGTATCCGTGCGCTGCCCATGGGGCGAATGCCGGGGTCTTTACATCCAGGGCGTTCCAGGCATCCTGAGCCTTGATACGTTCTGCAGCAGCGTCTATGGCCTGATTCAGTTCACTATAGTCAATACCGCCGCGTCTGGACGATGCATTCCGGGACTTGCCGCTAATCATGTTCAGGCGCAGGTAGTGGGTAGAATTGTCACGTATCCAGTAGTCCGGCAGGAACGTATGTCCGGCAAACTGCAGACCGTACCTGTTTCCGTCCGTTCCACCGGCGGCTGTGACGGGCAGTACATCTACATCGCTCATATCGGCGGTAATGTCAAACTCGGCATCGTTCCACGATGTAATATCGGGTGCGGCCATCACCAGTGGTCCGTACATGAGTGCACCCACCCACTGCGGGGCGAACGGGGTGTTGGTCTGGCCTGTTCCGGTGGCAGCCAGGTCCATCTTGTCGGGGCCCCAGTTGATATGCTTGCTGTAAGGCATTGATATCTCTACCTGGTCACCCTTGCTCCAGGTGCGCACAGGAATCTCCACATAACTGCAAGGCTGGCATTTCCGGGCTACGATACGACCGTTCAGCTTAACGGTAAAGCCCTCTGTAGCCCAATAGGGTACACGCAGCTTGAGCGTAAAGTCTGCACTGCCGTCTGTCACGGTTATCCTGGAACTCTGGGCCGGCCACAGGCACTCCTGCATGAGCGTTACGCCTTTCTGCTGCCAGCGGGCCTCGGTGGGCAGATAGAGTGCCACCCACATGGTGTTGTCCGATACAAAATAGGCTGCCTCCTGATACTTGACGTGGTTCTCGGCTCCGGTGCCGCCGCAGCAGCTCTCCTGTGGGGTCTCATTGCCCCAAGGCTTGGAGGCGTTCATACCCACCGCATACTGATAGGTGACGCTGTAATGTTCGGGATGCAGCGAGCCTACTATCTGGTTGTATAGTACACGCTCATAATAGTCCATATACTGTGCGTTGTCCGGGTCAAAGCAGTTAAGGTCCTTGGTCAGTTTGGCCAGGTTATAGGCGCAGCAGGTCTCGTTGATATTGGGGTTGGGGTGTATG
>CADCLI010000005.1 GCA_902802285.1 uncultured Bacteroidales bacterium | reverse complement strand
TCTATGCTATGCTGGCAGATATGTATCTGTGGCGCGGCACTGACGATGACCTGGACAAGTGCATTGCCGTTTGTGAGGAGGTTCACAAACTCAAGATGACCCAGTATCAGAAACTTAAGGAGAAAGAGGGTAAGGATTGCACCGTAGCTCTGTTCAACGGCTATCCCCTTATTCAGGACGCTCCCGATGACTATCCCGGCAACTCATACAATGAGATATTCGGAACAGGAAACTCTTTTGAGTCACTGTTTGAACTGCCGTACAGCAATGATGTCAAGAATTCTCTGGTTGGTACCTATTATCTGAGCGACCAGCTTGACCGGAACAGAAGTGTAGGTCAGCTCAAGGCTTTTGAGGATATAGGCAAGGACTTCTCTTCAAGTACTCCCAACAAGGTATTTGAGCAGCAGCAGGACACCAGGTACTATCAGAACATCAGGGTGCGTGAGCCGTCTTATGCTATCGCCAAGTACGCTTACAGCAGCATTGACCTGATAATTGACGGTAATGCCGTCAAGTCTACCGGTACAAGTTGGGGTTCGCTCCGCGGCCAGAACTCATCTCAGCCCAACTGGATCGTTTACCGCTATACCGAGGTGCTGCTGTTTGAGGCAGAGGCCTACATACTGAAGGCAATGAAGATTTCTCCCGAAGGTCAGGACAGTCTTGCCCAGGTTGCCATACTTAAGGAGTACAAGGACAAGGCCTTTGACCTTATTGATGCTGTCAACAAGCGTTCAATAGTTGCTGACAATGACAAACTTGAGAATCCCAGGACTCTTAAGCAGTTGATAAACTATACAGCACAGACATCCGCACAGGATCTTGAGACTACCCTCTTTAAAGAGCGTCGTCGCGAATTCCTGTTTGAAGGAAAGCGCTGGTATGACCTGGTTCGTATAGCCCGTCGTGACGGTAACCAGAACCGCCTCCTGAATTTTGTGGAGAAGAAATATCAGGCTTCTACCTTGAGCGCAGTTAGGATCAAGCTCAAGAACCCGTATGCAATGTATTTCCCCTTGGCTAAGGATGAGGTCCGCAACAGCCAGGGTGTTCTCAAGCAGAATCCTGCTTACAGTGATGAAGAAAAGATTGAGCAGGCTCATTGATAAACACTAAAAGATAGCGATATGAAAAAATATTTATCTATAGGAAAATCCGTTCTGCTGGCTTGCGCTCTTGTGGCCCTGAACTCATGTAAGGACACATGGAATGAGCATTACAGCTTCAAGGAGACGGACAGCAAGTATCCGGTCGCAAAACTGTCCGAGACACTTAGTGATATAGAAGGCTTTGACAAGTTCTGTCAGGTATTGTCAACAACCCGTATGTGTGATAAGAAGGGCAAGCCCCTGAACATGACATATATGGACCTGTTGGATGAGGACCAGTTCCTGACAGTATGGGCTCCGTCAAACGCTTCCCTGCCTGATTCATTGTGGCAGAGATATACAGCCAGGAACAAGAGTAATGCCGAAAACCAGGCTGTTGGTGAGAAGTTCATCATGAACCACATCGCCCGTTTCAAGCATTCGGTAGGTGCCGGCACTGATGAGAAGATTTATATGATGAACGGCAAGACATATAATTCCAAACCCGAAGCCATTGCCGGCAAGGCATATCACTCCGATGATATGAATATCCGCTGCACCAACGGTGTGCTTCACTGCATTGACGGTTATATGGACTATCTGCCCAACCTCTATGAGTACCTGACTACAGATCCTGTTTATAAGGAACTGTTCGGCAACTGGTTCAGCAGTTTCACAAGAGAGGAGCTGGATCCTACCCGCAGTGTATCTCAGGGTAAGAATGACCTTGGTGAAACAGTCTATCTGGATTCTGTGATGATAGAATCCAATATGCTTATGCGCCGCTATGCCTATATCCACTCTGAGGATAGCACCTATTCAGTCGTGATGCCTACCCCGGAATTGTGGAATCAGGTATATAACAGGATCAGACCTTCATTCAGGTATGCCGAGAAATATCTCAATAATGATTCCCTTCAGGATTTCTACACTCTGACCACCATGATGAGTGACATGTTCTACAACATGAATCCCAAGGTTCAGCGCAATCTTCCCGATTCGGTATTCTCAACATTGTACAGAGCTTCGGAGAACAAGCGTGACGGCAAGCCGTACCATGTTTTCAAGAACCCCTATGACAAGCAGACCGGTCTGTTCGGAAAGAGCATTGATTCTGTCCGTTGCAGTAACGGTACTGTCTATATCGTAAATGAGTGGCCTTTTGCCGACTCCCTGACATATGTACGTACAATTAAGCTTGAGGCTGAATCATACACCAACCTTTCAGGTTTCTCATTAAGGCAGAATTCTGTCCAGATTGTCGGTGAAGACACTCTCGAAAAGCCCGTACAGGTTATGAGAATAGCCATGCCGGGTATGGCCGCCTGGACTGCCAAGATCTGGATCGGCGGCCATCTGAGCGGAAAGTATTCAGTCAAGATGGTTGTGGCTCCAAACAATGTTGACAAGATGCCTAACACCATTCACCCCAAGATCACATTCAATACTCCTACCGTGCTTGACTCAGTCCTGGTTGACTCAATCGAGAGAAAACAGATTAAGGATAAGCGTGGAAATATAAGTTGGATTGAGAATGAACTGCTTCTGGAAAACCACATTGACAGGTTGGATACCTTTGACCTTGGCATTGTTAATTTCCCGTACTGCAACTACGATATGAACTCGCCGCGTCTGGCTGTTACCATATCAAGCCGGGTTAATGAGTTGAACAGTTCAAAATATTCCGGTGAGCTCTGGCTGGACGGTATAATCCTGACACCTGTTGTAGAATGATAAAAGATAGATAGATATGAAAATATTTGGCAATAAAAGGTTTTTGTCTTTTGGGCTGTCTTGCCTGATGCTTCTGGTGTCAGTTTCTGTCTCAGCCCAGAACAATAAAGATTCCTGATTTCGTCACTTCACTTACTTTCTCTCTGGATGGTTGCAATACAATTGTTTACCCTCTCAGAGGTCGTACGGAGGGAATAGAGGTAAAGATGTACGATGAGACTTTTTCGGAGATCTACGGTACCAGCACTGAGTCAACATCTTCTTTCGAGGCAAATGTGGCATCACTTAATTCGGATGTTTCAATCGACAGCAAGATGCAGCAGTCTCTCCAGGGAAACATCCTGTCAGTGATGCGTTCGGGACAGCTCGGTATCGGTGCCCTGATGCAGATAGACGGTATCAACTCTCTGAACATCAATACCCAACCGCTGATTGTACTGGATGGTATAATCATGGATATGGGTTATGATAACGTAGCTATGCATGACGGTTTCTACAATAACCTGCTGGCCAACATCCCCGTTGATGACATTGAGTCTGTACAGGTACTCAAGAACGGATACGGCGTTTACGGTTCAAAGGGTTCAAACGGTGTCATAGTCATCAATACAAAACGTATCAAGACCATGGCTACCAGAATTGATGTGAACATTTCCGGAAACTATCAGCTGATGCCTAATCTGCCGCTTGTGATGGATGAGCCCCAGTACCGTTCATATGCATCCGAGTTGCTGGGTTCGACCGGAACCAAGAACACCACGTTCAAGTTCCTGAACACAGATAACAAGTACACCTATTACTATTGGTATCATGACAACAATACCGATTGGAGCAAGATCGCTTACCGCGACGCTTTCGTTCAGAATTACAACATAAGCGTAATGGGTGGTGATGATGTAGCCAACTACAGCCTCTCTGTAGGTTATGTGACCGGTGACGCTATCCTTGACGAGAGTGATTTCTCACGTTTCAACCTGCGTCTTAACTCCGATATCTCTCTGGGAGACCGTCTTTCAATGCGCTTTGACGCATCCTACAGTGATGTTATCCGTGACCTCCGTGATGACGGCGCTCCCGATGACATTGACAATACGATGATCAACTCGCCCGGTTTCCTGGCACTTGTCAAGTCTCCGTTCCTTTCACCGTATGCACACAAGTACGGCGGCGGTCTGACCAACTACCTTGCTACCGAGGATGAGTACCTTTCGGAGGCTCTGGGCAACGATGTTTCGCTGGCTAACCCCTTGGCTATCCTCAAGAACGGTGACGGTATCAACAAGAACTATTTCGGTAGCCGTCTGATCACACTTGCCGTAACACCCAAGTTTGAAATCAAGCGTAACAACAGACTTAACCTGTTTGCCCAGTTCACCTACACACTGGCCAACTCTGATGAGAACTATTATATTCCTCTGGACGGTACTCCAAGATTCCGTATTGAAGGATTGGGTATGGTTGACAACAAGGCTGCCGCAATGTCAGCCAAGCAGGACGGATTCATGGGTAACATCTACCTTGATTACAACAGGCGTTTCAATGCCCATAGCGTCAATCTTCAGGGTGGATTCCGTTACATCAACAACTCCATGTACCAGACTTCAATGCTCGGTTACAACTCCGGTAACGACAAGCAGCCTAACATGAACACCAACCTTAAGTACAGGGACACCGACGGTAAGGATGCCAAGGATATCTCTCTTACATGGTGGGGTCAGGCCAATTATAACTTCATGGAGAAGTATTACCTTACCGCAAGTCTCGGTCTCACGGCATCTTCCAGATTCGGAACAGATGTTGAGAGCGGACTGAACATGTTCGGTGTTCCATGGGGTATATTCCCGTCTGTTTCAGCAGCATGGGTCGCTTCATCCGAGCCATGGTTCCAGGTTGATTTCATCAATCATCTCAAATTGAGCGCAGGCTTTGACATTGCCGGTAACGACGGTTATGACGCTTCGGCTTCCAAGACCTATTTCTCGCCTGTAAGAATACTCGGCAAGTCCGGTGTCGCCATGGCCAATATAGGTAACGGTGCCTTGAGTTGGGAGACAACCCGCAAACTCACTGCAGGATTGGATATGGTACTGCTTGACAACAGGATCGCACTTTCATTCAATGTGTTCAACTCAAATACGGATAACCTGCTTTCAATCGGTTCACTGTCATATGTGACAGGTCTTCCTGAGACATGGAGCAACGGTGGCTCACTGTCCAACAAGGGCTTTGACGCATCCATCAATGCCAAACTCATCAATAATAAGGATTTCAAGTGGGAGGCCGGTGCCGGTATCGGACACTACAAGAATGAGGTTGTCCAGCTTCCCACTCAGGGATATGAGACAGAACTGTACGGTGCTACCGTCAGGACAGAGGAGGGCAACCCGGTTGGAGTTTTCTACGGTTATCAGACCGACGGAATATTCACAACTTCCAAGGCTGCCCAGGATGCAGGACTTTATATGCTGTCTGACAAGGGTGTAAAGACCTATTTTGAGGCAGGTGACGTAAAATTCGTTGACCAGAACGGCGACAAGATCATAAATGACCTTGACAAGGTTCAGATTGGCGATCCCAATCCTGATTTCTACGGAAGACTTACAACCAAAATGGGATATAAGAACCTGTCGCTCAGCGCAACATTCACCTATACTATTGGAGGTGACATCTACAACTATGAACGTATGTTGCTGGAGAGCGGTTCACGTTTCATGAACCAGTCTCTTGCCGTGACCAACCACTGGATGGTTGAGGGTCAGGATACCGATATGCCCCGTCTGGATTTCGGTGACTCCCATCAGAACGCCCGTTTCTCAGACCGTTGGGTTGAGGACGGATCATACATGCGTCTCAAGAATGTCACATTGAGTTACAAGATTCCTATTCAGAGCACTTATCTGCAGGGTGTTACAGTCTGGGGTGCAGCCAACAACCTGTTCACCATGACCAAATATCTGGGAGCGGATCCTGAGTTCGTATCCGGTAACAACGTGCTTTTGCGTGGTATCGACCGCGGTCTTGCTCCGCAGTCTACCAATTTCTCATTTGGATTGAAGATTAACCTTTAATATAAGGTACTATGAAACTGAAAACGATATTGACTGTATCTTTTGCCATATCCCTTGCAGCTGGAATGACCTCTTGCGAGGATATGCTTAGTGTTGATTCCAAGACCGTGATGTATGACTATCAGAATACCCTGGATTCTCCCGTTGACACGGTATATTCAGTGTTGGGTATCGTCAAGAAACTTCAGGCCGTAGCAGACCGTACACTCGTCCTGGGTGAGATCCGCGGTGACCTGATAGACCTCTCTGACCATGCATCACAGGACCTCAGAGACCTGTATACATATGATTTCAAGTCTCTCAGCCCCGACAACAAATATGACCAGGCAGTTGACTATTATTCAATAATAAACAACTGTAATTTCTTCCTTAACAATGTGGACACTGCTTTCACCCGCAATCAGCAGCACAGTGTCATGAAGGGAGAGTACATCGTGGTATTGTGCTACAGGGCGTGGGCATATCTGCAGTTGGCTCAGGTTTACGGTGAGGTTCCATATTTTGACAAGCCTGTAACATCCGACAACGCTGCCAGCGGTATTACCCTGAACATTAAGCAACTGGCTCAAACCCTTCTGCTTGATTTCAAGGATGAGTACATCTCTTATATTGACAAGTATTCACCCAACTACGGTGAATTTGCAGAGCTTGACCTTGGTGACGGTTCCAAGTCATCAAAGCATAAGACCAAGGAGTTCTTCATCCCGATCCGCCTTATACTCGGTGACCTCTACCTCTGGTCCGAGGACTATGCTCATGCCGCCCAATACTATGCAGACTTCCTGACCGGTGATAACCGTGCTGTAACAACCGGTACAAACGGAGCTTATTGGAGAACCAATGACTTTACCGTAATGGGTTCGGACAACTATTACAGTCTGTTCAATGACAACGGTTACATCTGCTACATCCCGATGGAGGGTGATAAGTATAAC
Source organism: uncultured Bacteroidales bacterium (assembly GCA_902802285.1). Taxonomy (GTDB): domain Bacteria; phylum Bacteroidota; class Bacteroidia; order Bacteroidales; family Bacteroidaceae; genus Colenecus. Next base: position 24,398 of record CADCLI010000005.1, on the reverse strand, counting down.
GGCACCATCAGTGAGATAGAAGACCTCTATAACTCTACTGCAGAGAACTACTACTGGTATGAACTTACCGCATCCCAGGCATTACGTTCCACAAGCGCAAGGCAGGATTACTGCTATCACGCCAAGCGTCCGGGTGACAACCCGTATGAGTGGGCTGCTTTCATATCAGACAAGTCAAATGAGGAGGAGCGTTACAGGGGAGACCTCAGACTTCAGTCAATTCTTGAGACTGAATTCCTGGAGATGGATGAGGAAGATCCCGAGGCATACAAGTACAGTACCGAAGTCCAAACGTTAAATAAATTTAATTCAGAAAAAATTTGGTTATATCGCAAGGACGTCGTATATTTGAGGCTTGCAGAGGCACTGAATCGCTGTGGACTACCTCAGACCGCATTTGCGATACTTAAGGACGGCCTTTGCAAGACGACCATTGACAGTTTGAGTCAGGGAGAGAAGGACCGTGCTGCAAATATCAACGGTGTTGATTTAAGCAACATTTATGGCGCTAACATGTTTGGCAGTACTACCAAGTACACTAAAGTAAGGACTACATGGAGCGATGTTACCATAAGGGTCAACAACTCAGACCAGGAGTACACTGTTGCATCATGGGATAACAGAGGCAATACCATGGGTATCCACTCCCGCGGTTGCGGCGATGCTTCTTATAATGACAACTACCGTATTCCGGTTGATACTTTAAGCGGAACCCCGTCACTTGAGGATTCAATCCGTGCCGTCGAGGTAGCGCTTATTGATGAGATGGCTCTTGAGACATGCTTTGAGGGTTATCGTTTCGGTGACCTGATGCGTATCTCTATGCACCGTGCAGCAGACGCCACATCTCCGGCATACGGCGGATTTGCAGAGAATGACTTCCTTGCCAAGCGTGTTGCTGCCCGCAGATCAGCCAAGTGGCAGGCCACAGAGGACTATTATGCAGGTAAGGATGAGGCTCTCTACACCACATTGCTGGGTGACGGCAAGTCTCTCAACCCATCGTGGTTCCTGGTACTTCCTGACAAGAAATAAAGGACACCTGATTCCGTACGGGGGGACCGCCTCCGTACGGACCAGGTTTTTGGTGATAGTTAATTGTTTTATTAACCTATTGAGAAACTGTTTTTTTGAGAGAGTAAAAGAGTTATTTAACCTATTTATTAATTAACATTTCATTTATGAAAAAAAGAGACTTATTATTTGCTGGGTTACTCCTTCTGGGAGTCCCCGTTCTTGCACAGAGAACGTTCCAGTTGAATGACAAGACAGATCCCAAGGTCATTTTTGAGCAGGGATTTGAGGATGACTGGGATAGCTGGAGTAAAGACTCCATCGACGTCATCGACACTCTGTGGTATTATGCAAACCACACCAGCGGTACGTCCGCCAACATCTGGGAGAAGCCCGAAGAATTCGGCGAGTTGGTTGCCAGAACAGACTCTGTTATTCCTATCTACAGGGGTAATGTGGTTAAGACCGATTCTAAATCAGATGTAACTAACTATGAGAAGGACACCTATGACATCATCACTGATGAATCTCAGAATAGAAGAGACATCTTCTCCTCTTACGGTCAGGATGGCGGATCCAGGGTGTTCAAGTATGTAGCAGACTCAAACGGTTATAAGGCCGCTTGGCAGCAGAATCCTGACAATCATTCACCTAACTACCGTCGTAACCTGTTTGTACGTCTTACCCCCGGTACAATCCAGCCCAACACAACCTATCGTATCACTTACTTTGTCAAGGCTCAGGATGCCAACAACGGTAAGGTATCCGCTCCTAGAGTAGACACTGACCTTATGAGAGGTTACTTCCATTCAGAGAAGCCTTTCAGCATGGGTCTCCAGGACGATGCGGATCATTATAAGTACAAAACCACTTTCGAGTGGAACAAGACCTCTTTCAGCAAGGATTGGGAGAAGGTTACTTACATGACCCACTATCTGAACGACTCAATCGCTAACGCTTTCGTATTCGTAGCAAGTTACTATTGGGACGGTGACTGGACATGGGCAAAGGGCAGAGAAGGCAATACCACTGAGAATGACCTTAAGTTCATTCAGCAGCCTGACAAGTTCTTCGTACGTGTATCTTTCTCAGGTGATAACACCGAGTACCGTTTCGATAACCTTTCTCTGATGAGAACCAACATCGCAGGTGCTGAGTATTATGACCAGAAGGTTCGTATCGACTTCGGTTTCAAGAACAACATCAAGGACCTGGTTGCTGAGGCCAAGAAGGTCACCGGTATTGACGCCGTTGAGGTTCCGTTTGATTTTGACACCTACAACTTTGAGGTTTGGGGTAAGTCAAAGACCACCGGCGAGTGGAGTGAGATCTACATCCGTTCAGCCGAGTATCATTCAGACGGTTATCTGTATATGTTCACCGACTACGAGGTAGTTGACGGCAGAGAGGTATTCTATAGCTTCAACAACTATAGCGAGATCCGTATCTCTTTCAAGAACCCGACCAACCCCAAACTGCAGCTTAAGTACACAGGTACCGGTAAGGACCTTGCCAACGCATTCCCCAATGCACTTGACACCAACTGGATCAAGGCCGGTAAGATTATTCCTGACCTCGTAAACGAGATTGGTACTCCGGTTCCCGCAGAGTCATTTGCAGGTGTATATTCAATGAAGGACCTTCCTCCTATCCTTACAGGTGTAGAGTATGAGGACAATGAGTTCGGTCTTGCTCCCGTTGACCAGTTCAAGTTCGGTTTCTCACGCAGACTTGCTGTTGACAAGCAGTTCCTCGGAACCAACACTGACAACGTAGTTGCTCTTGTAAACAATGTTGCATGGATTCCTTCAATCGATCCAGCCAACGACACTATCCTTGTAATCACCAAGCCTAACAACGTACCTGCTCTGAACGGTGACGTTGAGATCAAGCTCATCCAGCTTTACGGTGGTTCCGAGACCGGTGCCCGTATCACAGGTAAGGGTGAGAACGTAACCAAGGTTTACAACTTCGGTGACATAGCACGTTCATTCAATGTTGAACCCGTTTACCAGACCAACCTGGCTGATGAGAGAAACCAGAACGAGTCTGTTCCACTTGGAGTTGCCAAGGTTGATAAAGACTCAAAAGGTTTTGCAGTAGGTACCGGTATTAAGGCTAGCGGTAGCCGTCTCTACTATTTTGCTGAAGGTGGACAGTTTACCCGTGGTATGTACTTCTCTCCGCGTTCAGGTAAGTTAGGCGCTACATATTGGGGTGTTGGTGATTATCCTATCAGACTTGCCAAGGGTACTTATACACTCTCCTTCAATGCTATTGGTTGGGATGGAACAAACGATGTATCTCTTTATGTATATCCGAAACCTGACGTTAATGCTAATGACCTTGCAGATGCAAACAAGACTCTGTTAGGTAAATTCAAGTGCACAAACTACCTTACAAGCTCACAAGTTTCCAAGAGTGGCGAGACTAAGGTTACAAATGCCGATGCATTCAGCTTCAAATTCAATGCCGATGCTGATACCGCTTATATATTTGAGTTCCGTGTAACTTCAAGTGGAAACGGTAACTGGCACGGTGATGTTATAAGTGATCTTATCATCTACGATGCTCTGCCTGTTTCTTACGCTCCTGTTACCGCTCTGAACGGTTCTGTTGATGCTGCCAAGGCACGTCTTGCCCTTGCTGCCGCTGACCTGAGCCTCTACAACGGTGTTATCTATCAGGCTACCCTTGATATGGCTACCAAGTATGAGCCGGGTGGTTCATTCGATGCTGAGCACAAGACCAAGCCTTCTATCTGGGCTAAGGCCAAGAGCGATCTTGACAAGCAGACAGAGGCACTTAAGTTGCGCATGGATACAGTTGATGCATTCGTAAGCCAGAAGGCTGCTGTTGACACCAAGCTGACAGACAACGAGTTCCTCTACAGCGGACTTGAGACCTATGTCGCTCTGAAGAATAAGCAGACAGAAGCTGAGACATTTAAAGCTGGTATTACCCGTAAGACCGGTCCTGAGATCTATACATTCAACGATGAGATGAAGGCCGCTATCCAGGCTCTCGATGACCGTATCGCCCTGAACGGTAAGTTCAAGACCCTGCAGACAAGGGCTAAGACCCTCATCAGTGATTCAGCTAATATTTCTTATGAGGAGTATGCTGCCCTGAAGGTTGCTTACGCTACTTATGAGAACTATGACCTGATTGCTGCTACAGACGCAGACATCAACGCTAATTATGATGAACTTCTGGGTGCTGCCAATGCATATGAGTTCAGACTCTTCGGTTCTGCTGCCAAGACAGTCAGAATCAAGGCTCTCAGCGCTCTGGCCAGCAAGCTCGGTTCAGACATTAACGAAAATGCTATCGTTAAGGCTCAGATGGAGACACTGGACGATGATGATGATAATCTTGCTGCAGTATTCATGTCTGCCATCAAGATGGCTATCTATGACAAGGCAGCCGATGATCCTAACGCCAAGATACTTGACAGTCTGAACTTGACTCCGTTCATCAAGAACTATAACCTCTATCAGACCGCTAAGGTTGTTGACCGCAACAATCTTAAGGCTAATGATGCCGGTGCCCGCGAGCCGGATCCTGATGGCGCTCAGATCCAGTATGTACAGCACCAGTGGAACAGCGGTGACCTGCACGGAAAGATGCCTATCTGGGTTATGATTCAGAACCAGGAGTACACAGACCTCTATCCTGGTTGGACCGCTAAGGCTTACACAGACGGTAACGGTATGGTAACCGGTGACAAGAGCTATGAGAAGTATAAGAACGGTATCCCGGTATTCGATGCTATGATCGGTATGGACTGGAACGGTAAGGCCGAGATCTGGACTGAGCTCACTGAACTGCCTGTTGGTTACTATTCAATCGGCGTTGAGTTGACTGAGTACAAGATGAAGGACAACCAGTGGACCACCCTGACTATTACAACTGATACAACTTATGAGTATGTAGCTAAGACTGACGGTGTTCAGATTGTACATATCGACAGCATCAAGGTTGATAATTCAACTCCTGTAGGTGTCAAGCTGCTTGTAAGGTCTGGTGACGGTTGGACTCAGGCTGATAACTTCCAGATGGCTTATCGTCCTGACCTGAGCATCTCAGCAGATGACTATGAAGAGCTGATTGATGCTGAGACAACTAAACTCAGTGCTCTGTTCACTATTGTTGACGCTGCAAGCGCACAGGCTAAGAACGTTGAGTTCTTCAACCTGGGTGGTATGAAGGTTGACTCACCGAAGGCCGGTGACATCCTGATCCGCAAGTCAACAGTTGGCGGCAAGGTGGTAGTTGACAAGGTTATGCTTAAGTAATTAAGTAACAACTTATCTATAATGAATCGGCGGAGAGCGTACGGCTCGCCGCCGATTCTCTTTTTGTCCCTATTTTTTATTGTGTCCGTTATGTGGTTTGCATAAAAGTGGGTATCTTTATGGTTCAAAACCAAATATGTATTTATTAACCTCATTATAACTGACAGATGAAAGCAAGATTAACGTTAATGGCAGCTTTTATGCTGGCCGGCATTGCCGCACAGGCACAGAATCCCATTATCCGTGACCAGTTCTCGGCCGACCCATCGGCTCTGGTTGTAGGCGACCGTGTATATGTGTTTCCATCACATGACATAAAGGCACCGGCAGAATATGCCCGTAAGGATTGGTTCTGCATGGCAGACTATCATGTATTCTCATCGGATAACCTTACCGATTGGACAGACCACGGTATGATTGTTGACCAGTGGAGCGCTCCCTGGGTGAATGAGAAGGGCTACTCCATGTGGGCTCCTGACTGCAAACAGAACCCCACTAACGGCAAGTATTACTTCTTCTTCCCTGCTGGTGCCAAACCGCAACCCAGCGCCAATGGACGTCGCGGTATGGGCGGTAACCGTGTAGGTATATGCACATCGGATTATCCTGAAGGCCCATATACCCCCGAGGCTACTCCTATTGAGGGCGTAGGCGGTATAGACCCTTGTATATTTGTTGACGATGACGGCACAGGCTATCTGGTTATGCCCGGTATCACCATCACCAAGCTTAACCCTGACTGGAAGTCTGTTTCGACAGATCCCGCTGACCGCCATCGCGTAGAGGGTGTTCCCACCCGTGGCCTTGTAGAGGGTCCGTATCTTTACAAGCATGGCGGTAAGTATTACATGACTTTCCCGTGGGCCCGTAACGTTGAGGAGGTGCTTGCATACTGCGTGGCAGATAATATCTTCGGTCCCTATGAGTTTAAGGGTGTCTTCTTTGAGGAGCATGCCAACAAGTGCTGGACCAACCACCACTCAATTATTGAGTTCAAGGGCCAGACCTATCTGTTCTACCATCACAACGAGTTCTCACCAGACTTTGACAAGAACCGCTCGGTTTGCGCCGACAGTATATTCTTTGATGACGAGAAGGGAGAGATCAAGATGGTTAAACCAACCCTGCGCGGTATCGGTGTAACCCAGTCTAACACCCAGATTCAGTTGGACCGTTACACTTCACTCAGTGCCAGCGGTGACTCTATCGCTTATCTGGAGCCCAGCAACTATTTTGCAGGCTGGAAGACCGTATTCTATGAGAAGGGTTCATGGGCTAAGTACAACACCGTTGAGTTCAAGAAGGCTCCCAAGAAAGTTACTGTCAAGGTTGTCGCTCCTTCGGCCGGTAAGCTTGAGATCCTTCAGGGTGAAAAGGTCATTGCAACAGTAGATATCCCCGCAGACCGCCAGCTTGTGACTGTAGACGCTCCTGTAAAGGGTGCTGCCAAGGGTGTACACAATCTTAAGGTCCGTATGATAACAGACGGAAAGATTCAGGTTGACTGGCTGACATTCAATTGATAATATTAACCTCAGATATGTAATATGAAAGCAAAAATGATATTTGCAGCAACACTGACCATGCTATTATTGGCATGGTCAGGTTGTTCTGCCAAAGACAAGACAACCGAGTGTGTAAATCCTCTTACCTATACCGATATTCCTGACAATGACTGGATCCGTGTAGGCGATGATTATTATATGGTCAGCACGACCATGTATTTCTGCCCCGGAGTACCAATCATGCATTCCAAGGATCTGGTTCACTGGGAGATCATCAGCTACGTTTGTGATTACATAGAGGACGATGATGTATATAATCTGCGGGGTGGCCGTAACGCATACGGCAAGGGGCAGTGGGCTACTTCACTCCGTTATGAGAAAGGTGTCTTTTATGCGCTGTTCATAGCCAATGACCAGGGTAAGACTTACATCTACAAGACCAAGGATATCACCAAGAGTTATTGGGACCGTTCAGTGATAAACCGCCCATTCCATGATGCCAGCATGCTGTTTGAGGACGGCCATCTTTATGTTGTCTGGGGTAACGGTGAGATCCGTATCATTGAACTTGAACCTGACGGTTCAGCCATTAAGGCCGGAGCCCAGGAGAAGGTTCTGATAGACTCCCCGCGTCAGGGATTCAACCTGCGTGCCGAAGGAGCCCATATCTATCATATCGGCGACTACTATTACATACTTGAGATTGACTGGCCCAGCGGCGGTGTGCGTACAGAGACTGCCTGGCGCTCAAAAAACCTGTTTGGTCCGTATGAGAGCAAGGTTATCCTGAGCGGTGCTTTCGACGGCCGCGGGGACGGCGTTGCACAGGGAGGTATCATAGAGACACAGAACGGAGACTGGTACGCCATGATGTTCCAGGACCATGGTGCAGTTGGCCGTATCCCGACCCTCCAGCCCGTAAAATGGGTTGACGGTTGGCCTATACTTGGTGATGATACCAAGCCTGTCAAGCAGTTTACCGTGAACCTGCCTGAGAGCGGCAGTAACCGTACCTGGGACAATGATGAATTCAATTACAGGAAGAATGAACTGGATCTGGTGTGGCAGTGGAACCATAAGCCCGATAACAGCGCATGGAGTGTTACCGAGCGCAAGGGATGGCTCCGTCTCAAGACCGGACAACTGGCTACAAACGTTATGAATGCCCGCAATACGCTTACCCAGCGTACCGTAGGCCCTCGTTGCTACAGCGAGGTCCTTATGGATGCCAGCGGCATGAAACCAGGCGACAAGGCAGGTATCATTGCTTTCCAGAGCAATTATTGCACAATTGGTGTTGAGGTTGCCGATGACGGGTCAAAGAGTCTTGTGGCTATGACGCACCGCAATATGGGACGCCGTCGCGGTCCTCAGGCTGAGAATGCTCCAAGTCCTGATACCGAGGCTCTGCGTATTAAACTGAGTCAGGATAAGGTTTGGCTCAAGATACGTTATGTGTTCACTCCCCAGGCAGAGGGTGAGCGTGCCGACCAGGCATTCATGAGCTACTCTCTGGACGGAAAGAACTGGACTGATGTTGATGCCACATTGCAGATGTCATTCAGCCTGGATTACTTTACAGGATACCGCACCGGTCTGTACAGTTTCTGCACCAAGCAGGCTGGCGGTTATGCTGACTTTGACTACTTCCATCAGGAAGCTTATTGAGTAAAGTTAAAAATAGATAATGATTTAACTTTCGCACTGCATATTTATATTAAGGATGAAACGTGAGGAAAAGAACATAGTGAACAGCCAAGGATCTCTTTCAGTAAGCGACGAATCCATTGCACGTCTGCTATGTGACGACAATCACGTAGAGGAGGCCGTACGCCTCATCATGAAAAAATACGGCGAGCAGCTGTATTGGCATATCCGCCGAATGGTGGTTGCCCATGATGATGCCGAGGATTGCTTGCAGGAGACGATGATTAACGTGTACAAGTACAGGAGTACATACTCAAACGAGTACCCGCTTTCATCATGGCTCTACAAGATAGCAACAAATGAGAGTCTAAAACTGCTTAAGAACCGTTCCGGTTTTACCCTTTCGGTCGATGACCTGGGCGATTCACTTAAGGACAGCGTCAGAGAGGAAGCCAGTCCCGATGCAGATGAGACCCTGATACTCCTCCAGGAGGCAATAGCATTGTTGCCGGCCAAACAGAAGATGGTGTTTAACCTCAGATACTATGATGACAAGAGTTATGAGGAGATTCACCAGATAGTTGGAGACAGCGTCAATACGCTTAAGACCAACTACCATTATGCGGTACAAAAGATAAAGGATTATATATTAGAACATCAGTTATGAAAGATTTTGATCTGGAAGGACTCAGCAGAGAAATGCCCTACAAGATGCCCGAGCATTTCCTGGATGATATGACAGAGAGGGTCATATCCCAGATTGGTAAGCAGCAGCGCAAGCAGCGCAGGGATCACAAGATCATCGCCCTGTTTGCCAGCGCAGCAAGTGTTGCAGCAGTTGCCCTGCTGTTCCTGCATCCGTTTGGGGGCGGTCTTGATATCCCCGATTATGACAGCATCTCACAATGCGCAAGCGTTGATGACCTGTTTCAGAATATGACTGCCGATGAACTTGGCGTCTATTCTATGATGAGTAACTATTACGGCAACTGATTATGAAGAAACTGTGGACTGCATTGCTCATTCTTGCAGGCTTGTTGCTATACCAGCCCATCATGGCTCAGGATAGGGACGAGCAGATGATTAATGCATCTCTCAGATTCATAAAAGAAAACGCTAATCTCACCAAGAAGGAGTATGATAAGTTTGCCAAGATTTACATTGAATATAATGAACAGCTGGCCAAACTTAACAGGGAACTCAAGCCGGAGTCTCGTGATTACATGAAACGCTGGCAGACTATAAATGATGATTACATGCAGAAACTGGGCAAGGCCCTTCCTGATTCCACCCGCCAGAAGGTAGGTGTGGCTCAGTGGGAACTCGGACAGAAAGTGTGGGGACAGTGGTCAGAACAGAACCGTCAGAATAACGAACGTCAGTTTCGTATGATGGGTCAGTGGAACCAGATGAACCCGCAGTTCATGATGCAGCCCCATATCTTTGATTTCCAGCGCTTCCGCCAGCATGAGATGCAGCAGGCTGATGAGCAGCAGCAGAAATGGTGGGAGAACTACTGGCGTCAATGGGGTGAGCCGGATACCGCGATGATTCGTCGTATGCAGGAGAACAGACGCCGTTTCCAGGACAGGGACAGCATTTGGCAGCAGCGTCGTCAGCAGTTTGCTCCGGGACAGCAGTTCGGTCCGGGTCAGCAGTTTGGTCCTCAGTTTGGTCCCGGCCCCCAGTTTGCTCCCGGTCCTCAGTTTGGGACTCCCGGTCAACAGCAGTTCGGCCCCGGTTTTGGTCCCGGATATCCGAATCCTTCGCAGAGAGAGAAATAAAACCAGATCATATAAAAAAACAAATCCCGGCTTACTGCCGGGATTTGTTTTTATGTTCAGAGTTGTTTCAGGCAACCCCGAGGATCAATGCTGATCCTCGTTGCCTTCATATACACTCTTGGGAACAATCTCAATGAAACTGAACGGATATACGCCGTCCTCCTCCCAAACCTGACGCATACGGATGTAGTAGTCATTGTCTGCCCTGAGATACTCGTTGCAGATAATCTTACGATAGCAGTTCATATCGTTACGTATGGGAGTGCCTGAGTTCTTGTTGTCAGACCCGCTTGCGGTATATGAGTCAGGAGCTTTCATATATCCACGGATGCGCATGGCTCTGTCGTTCTGGTAAATAGCCTCACTCTTCTGTGCAGCAGTCATGTTGTCATATCTTTCATCATCATCAGCTACCATACCGATACGTGCATCGCCTCCACCGACGCGGATATCTACTGGAATTCCCTCCGGTTTCCAATCCCAGTTACGCCACAGACCCATATCGTCTGTTGTCGGGTTGTACTGGTGGAAATAGAATTGTGCTATTCCGCGGTCGTTGTTGGATGAACTGGCCAGTGAATTGTTCCAGATACGGATTTCATAGTTACCGTCTGTGGGAACAGGAGGCAGTTTGAATGCGAGGTCATAACTACCGCGTACGGTAATTTCATCACCATATACAGTACCGAAACTGGCGTCACGATATCTTACGAAGAATTTGGTCTGATCAGGTACCCATACAAAGTTCTGGCAGAAACCAGGCATGTATGCCATAGCCATCTTATCAATATTGGTAACTCCGGCTTCTCCGTTAAGACGGCCACGGCCACCACTGTTGATGAAGTCAGGTGACAGTGAGCAGCACATGATTCTCATTCTGCACTGCAGAGCGTTCTCACGTGTATCCGAATCGTAAGTGAGCAGCTTGTTGACATAATGGTATTGTCCGTTCACGCAGATGTTTGTCAGACTGCCGGGGAGGTTGTACTCACTTATATCCTCTGCAATTCTGATACCCTCTGCCTGAATACCAATCTCCTGTGTTCCCTTACGGTTAATGAATATACCCAGAGGATTCTCATTGGTTCCTGAAGGATAAGGTGTGCTTATACGCATGACTGAATGAGGCATCAGTGTCTCAAAGAAGTCCTCTACGTCATACTCCTTAAGAGCGAGTCGGCGTCCGATAAGTCCTTTCTGACGGGTGTTGAACTGGTCATATGACAGCCAGCAGGGCAGGATGTGATATGACAGTAACTTGTTGAGTGAACTGCCTCTGACTGTGTCTGGCAGGGCTGCGCCCTCAGGATATACTGTCTTGGCATATTCACGCAGGTCATTCAGGTTATTGATTCCGCCTTTGGATGAGGGCCAGAATTTGTCTGAATAGGTAGCAAGAGCTGTGTCAGGCAGTACAAACATTGTAAACTTGAACTCCCTCTTTTCCGGGTATGCAATACGGTCTGCGTTATTACCGGTCTCAAACGCTGTCTCATTCTTATGAATGCCGCCGTAGTTGTCACGGAGAGCCTGCTGTGTCCATTCATACTCAATTTCAGGATAGTTGTCATCGTAATATTTCTCAAGGGTATCCTTAAGTCCGGTGGCAAGCAGAGCTGAATAGAATATGGTGAGGTTTGGATTCTCTTTCATAAGGCCCGGCAGGAACTGGTTCGATGAACGGAGAACCTTGTTGATCCTATGAACAACACCGTTCTGAACTGAGTCGTCGCTGCTTACAAGTTCTGCCTGCATGTTGATGATGTACTTAAGTGTAATCAATACAGAATCAGAACCATCGGCAGCCTTGATTACATTTCCGTTGGCATCGTATGCCTTCCTTGATGAGTCAGGTGCCGAGCTGTATGTTACATAACGGTCCAGCAGGTTGGGGTGCTGAAGCACGCCGTTACCGCTCAGGTCAGATGCATACATTACGTTAGCGAAGATATGGGTTCTGGCAATGGTATCGCAAAGCTTTCTGTTCTGAAGGACTGTCTCCAGACTCTGGAAAATAGGCTTGAGTGAATCTGAAGCTTCAGCATAGCGCATATCAATGTATGCCTGGATAGCTGAATCATCCGGAGCGAAGCATGTGTAGGCACCGTAGGTTCTCAGCTGTCCCCAGAGTTCCGCTTTCTGAAGAATGGCAATGAAATAGGAATAATCGCCATGATACTCAACCCTACCGGTCAGATAATCTGCCACTGTCTCACCGTTATTGGTGTAATAGGTTCCCGGATGCTGTTCGCTCCAAAGGTCAGCACATGAAGTACCAAAGCCCAAAAGGATAAAAGAAGCAACGGCCAGTGCTGTTTTTCTTAATGAGAATTTGTTGATTTTCATAAAGTTGGTTATTAATTATTTAGTTTAAATCAGGTTTGGGGCAATATATCGCAACGCGCGTACGCACGCATTACTCGACATATAGCGCGTAAAGATAACAAGAATTTTATAATTAGTAACTCTTTTATACTATATTTTTGAAAAAAATGCATCCGGGTCTTAACGGCCCGGATGCTATTGAAATCTTTTAACCTCTCTGGCTTACCAGTTCATGCGGTAGTTTCCGCTCAGGTGGAGCAGGGCAAAGAGGTAGATGAGTCCGTCATAATAAATATCATAGTATCCGTCCTCATAAGGCTCGTGCTTGAGTGAGAACATGTGACGTACCAGCTCCTCGTTGTACTCGCTGTTGCACATGAGTGCCGTGGTGGCCATGGTGCCTACAAAACCTATTGAGTGACGCAGGTTGGGACGCCAGCGGCCGCCGCCCATGGGGCGCTTGGACTCGTCGCCGTTAAGGGCGAACTGGTCCTTGAACTCGGTCACGCCGTAACGGCCTACGATAGCCTTCTGGAACTTCTGTGCGTACTCTGTCTGCCACTCGGCATCCTTATGATACCAGGTGAAGTCCATAGCGATGTTCATCGGGACGCGCCATGAGTCATAGTGGAACTCGCTTCCGCGGTTGGGTGTTCCGTCAAACTGGCTCTGGTCGGGGTTGATTCCGGTTACGGGATCACATGCGCGGTGCAGGTATTGGCGTGCGCTGTCGGCCAGTTCGCGGTAAAGAGCCTCGCGGCCGTCCTTTGCGGTTTCGGCCCATATCTCATAGAATGCGGGCAGATGGTACGATGGGTCTGTCCAGAGGTTGGAACGGGTGTCAGGGCAGAAGTTGATAAGCTTGTGGTCCATGTGGATGATGTTGGTCACACCACCTGTACCGTCCTTTGAGAAGAGGTCATTGAGCAGTTCCTGAGCCTCCTTGAGATAGTCAAACTCCTCATAGCTGCCCCAGCGGCGGGATGCCAGCAGCAGGTCTGTCACGTAGTACAGCTCACCGTCACTGGCAGAGCCCTGTGATGTGCGGCGGCCGTCGGTACGGCATGACCAGGCGAACAGGCCGTGTGAGGGACCCTCCTCATTGTGGCGCATAAAATGCTTAGACCAGCGCCATACCTTGTTGAACAGCTCGGGCTTGTTCATCTGAACGGCTACCATCATGGCGTAAGACTGGCCCTCGGTGCGTACGTCGTTGTTCTTTACGTCAGATATGTAACCCATCTTGACGGTCTTGCCGTCCACCTCAACGTCAACGTCGTGGTATGCGGCTCCCTCTTTCTCGAATATGATGGAGTAGATGTCCTGAATCTTATCGTCTATCTCCTTCTGTGAGAATCCCAGGTCCTTGAGGTAGTTGCGGTACTTCTTGGTCTCAATGTAACCTTTCTTGGCCGGCTCCAGTTTCTTTGTCGATGAACAGCTTGTAATGGCCATCAGGGCGCAGATAGCTGCCACAAAAATGGCGGTTGTCTTGATTTTTCTCATTTTAAGTAATTGGCTTTTATTATTATTGTATGTATGATTTCCAACGCTGGTAGGCCTCATCGTAGGCTGGCATATCGGAAGCCTTAGGTTCTATTACGCGGATCTTCTGCAATGATGCGAACGCCTCGTTGTGGTCATTATAAAGGTGGGCTCCCATGCCTGCTCCCTTGGCGGCACCTATAGAGCCGTCTGTATCATAGAGCTCAATGGTGGCTCCGGTCACACCGGCCAGGGTATCGCGGAACAGCGGGCTGAGGAACATGTTGGCGTTGCCGGCATGTATCTTGTTGACAGGCATGCCCATATCCTCCATGATCTCTATACCGTATTTGAAAGAGAACACAATACCCTCCTGGGCTGCACGCAGCAGATGCGAGCGGTTGTGGATATTGAAGTTTACGCCGTTGAAACTGCATCCGCGCTCCTTGTTCTCAAGCACACGCTCGGCACCGTTTCCGAAAGGCAGAACCGATACGCCGCCTGCACCGATTGGTGCCTGGGCAGCCAGGTCATTCATTTCGGCATAACCTATGCCTTCGGGTACAATGTTCCGCTTCATCCAGGCGTTCAGGATTCCTGTGCCGTTGATGCAGAGCAGGATTCCCAGACGGTTGAATCCGGTCTTGTGGTTGACGTGAGCGAATGTGTTGACCCTTGACTTGGGGTCATAGCTTATCTCTCCGTTTACACCGTAAACAACGCCCGAAGTTCCTGCTGTGGATGCTATCTCACCAGGCTCAAATACATTGAGCGACAAAGCGTTGTTGGGCTGGTCGCCGGCGCGGTAGGTGACCGGTGTGCCCTGGGCCAGGCCCAATTCCTTGGCCGCGGCGGCGGTAAGGCGGCCCTGCTCGGCGAAAGTGGGGACGATCTTGGGTATGAATGTGCGCGGGATTCCGTAGTAGTCAAGCAGGAAACCGGCCACATCACCTGTCTGGAAATCCCAGAACATACCCTCTGAAAGACCTGAAATGGTGGTTGCTATCTCTCCGGTAAGACGCATTGCGATGTAGTCGCCGGGGAGCATTATCTTGTCAATTTTGTCAAATATTTTCGGTTCGTTCCGCTTTACCCAGGCCAGCTTTGATGCGGTAAAGTTACCGGGGGTGTTGAGCAGATGGGTGAGGCACTGCGAGCGGCCGAGCTCCTGGAACGCCTCTTCACCGATGCCTACGGCACGGGAGTCACACCAGATAATGGCGGGGCGCAGTACTTTCTGGTTCTTGTCAACGCAAACCAGTCCGTGCATCTGATAGGATATACCGATGGCAGTGATGTCGTTTGCGTCGACCTTGCACTGTGACATGACGTCTGCGGTGGCGGCTTTCAGGTATGACCACCAGTCTTCAGGATTCTGTTCAGCCCATCCCGGGTTGACTGCTTTTATGGGTGCTTCACTCTTGGGGGCGAACGCTGTTGCCACACAACTGCCGTTCTGGGCATCTACAAGACTGCACTTCACTGAAGAGCTGCCTATGTCATAACCTAATAAATACATAAATTTAGCTTATAATTGATTGTAATTATCCTTGCTTTACATTATGGCAAACAAAGGTAGTGAAAAAGTTACAGAAAAATAGTATTTTTGGAGTCAGTTACTAATTTCAACCAAAAATGAGAAAGTTATTATTTACAGTATTGGCTGCAACCATGTTCTTTGGTTGCTCTGCCGGAAACGAAAGTCAGCTTAAACTTTGGTACGATGCTCCCGCACGCCAGTGGACCGATGCCTTGCCGCTGGGTAACGGACGCTTGGGAGCAATGGTGTTCGGAACGCCCGCTCAGGAGCGTATCCAGATTAATGAAGAGACTATATGGGGCGGTGGTCCCCACAACAATGTGAACTATGCCGCCAAGGACGGACTGGACCAGATACGTCAGGCCCTTTGGGAGGGACGCCGTTCGGATGCACAGGCTTTGTGCGACCAGTACATATCATCCAAGAGCGCACACGGAATGCCATACCAGACAGCCGGTTCACTGATGCTTGATTTTGACGGAATCACCGATTTCACCGACTATTACAGGGAGTTGGACATAAACCGTGCCGTAGCTCTGACACGCTTCAAGGCAAACGGTGTGGAGTACACACGCGAGTGTTTCGTATCGTTCCCTGACCAGGTCATAGCATTGCGTCTTACCGCATCTGCCAAGGGCGCCCTTTCATTCAAGGCCAGCTACAACCTGCCTTATCGCGAGGACCGGATACTGGGCCGTTCGGCACAGATTGACGGCAAGCAGGCTATAATGACCGTATCCTGCAAGGGCGATGACCATGAGGGTATCGAGGGTAAGATCCGCTTTACGGACAAGACCCTGATCGTTCCCGAGGGCGGTACTATGGCAACGGCCGACAATGCCATAACCGTAAGTGGTGCCGATGCCGTAACCATATATATATCAATAGGAACCAACTTTGTGAACTACCAGAGTGTAAGCGCCGATGAGAACAAGGCTGCCGACCGCTGGCTCACTCCGTTTGTAAACGGTAAGAAAAAGTATGCCACCGTGCTGGCCGACAATATAAAAGAGTATCAGAAGCAGTTTGGAACAGTAACTCTGGACCTGGGTACCAATGACCAGGCCAAGTTGCCTACCGACCAACGTGTGGCACAGTTTGCCCAGACATTTGACCCGCAGCTGGTGGAACTCTATTTCCAGTTTGGCCGATATCTGCTTATAAGCTGCTCACAGCCTGGCGGACAGGCCGCCAACCTGCAGGGTATCTGGAACGAGAGCAGGCAGGCTCCGTGGGACGGCAAATACACTACCAATATCAATGTTGAGATGAACTACTGGCCGGCATTCGTATGCGGCATTCCCCAGACATTCGATCCGTTCCTGCAGCTGGTCAAGGATTGCGCCGAGCACGGCAAGGAGACAGCCCGGATGTACGGCTGCCGCGGATGGACCCTGCACCACAACACCGATATCTGGCGCTCGACAGGCGCCGTAGATGGTGCCTACAACGGTATGTGGCCCACCGGTGCCGCATGGTTCTGCCAGCAGATATGGGACGGTTACCTGTTCAACCAGGACCGCAAGTATCTGGAGGAGATCTATCCTATAATGAAGAGCGCCTGCGAATTCTTCATCGACTTCCTGGTGGAGGAACCCGTATCGGGCCACAAGTATCTTGTAATCGCACCCTCATACTCGCCCGAGAACGCTCCGCACGTACAGGATGTACTTGGCAAGGGTAACATCACAACCGTATTCGGTGCCACAATGGACAACCAGATGATGGCCGACCTGTTCGGCAACACAATAGATGCCGCCGCCCTGATGGGAGAGAAGGATGCTGATTTCGTAAAGACACTCAAGGATATCAAGAGCCGTCTGGCTCCCATGAAGATAGGTAAGTGGGGACAGTTGCAGGAGTGGTTTGAGGATTGGGACGATCCCAAGGACAACCACCGTCACGTATCGCATCTGTGGGGCATGTATCCCGGTCGTCAGATCACAGCCGACGGCACTCCTGACCTGTTTAAGGCAGTACGCACCAGTCTCGAGGCACGCGGTGACGAATCGACCGGATGGTCAATGGGCTGGAAGGTTTGTCTCTGGGCTCGTCTGTTGGACGGTAACCACGCCTATAAGCTTATCCAGGATCAGATCAAGCCTGCCGGCGGACGTGGATTCGGCGGTCGCGGCGGTACATACAACAACCTGTTCGATGCACACCCGCCATTCCAGATTGACGGTAACTTCGGCTGCACCGCAGGTATAGCCGAGATGCTGGTACAGAGCCACACAGGTAAGGTTGTCCTGCTGCCCGCTTTGCCCGATGTATGGAAGGACGGCAGCGTCAAGGGCCTGCAGTGCCGCGGAGGATTCGTCCTGGAGGAACTGACCTGGAAGAACGGCAAGCCCGTAACGGTTAAGGTACGCTCCACAGTGGGCGGTAAGCTGGATATTGCATGGAACGGCAAGGATCAGAGCATCGACACCAAGGCTGGAAAGACCTACACAATCAACTTCTGAAACAAAATGATACAAAAGGGGACAGTCCCCAATTGTATCATTTTTAAATGACAACAATACCTAAATAATAAATAATGAAAATCAGAAAGATTGTAATGCAGGCTTTGATAGTCGGCCTGCTTCCCGTGAGCGTGAATGCACAGCAGAAAGTTTCAATTGACTGGTACGGCTTTGTGGCCGCACAGTCCTGGATTAATACACATGAGAGTGTGGCAGGCGCCGAGGGGTTCCTATACCTCTATCCTACGGATGAGTTGGCAGACCCTGCCGATGATCATGATACGAGAGCAATACCGCAGGGCACATGGTTCGGAACGATGGCACGTCTGGGATTCGTGCTCCATGGTCCGGAAATCTTCGGTGCAGCCAGCCGTGCCAAGGCAGAGCTTGAGTTCTCGGGGCATTCCGCTCCCGGCAGCGTACTTTACCGTCATGCTTTCATCGCACTGGATTGGGATAAAAGTACTCTTACTCTAGGCCAGACCTGGCATCCCATGAACGACCTGTTCCCCAGCACTGTGGGCATAGCCATCGGATCACCTTTCAATGCACTTAACCGCAGCCCGCAGTTGCGATATGAGTACTTTATGGGCGATGAAAAGGATATCAAGCTGACAGCTGCCGCTATTTTCCAGGCTGCCAATGCATCGGTAGGTCCTGCCGGAAAGGGTTATTCATACGCGCGTAATTCCGGCATTCCGATGTTTTATGCAGGTGTGGACTTTACTTTTGGAGACCTTAAAATCGGTGGAGGACTTGAATATCAGCATATAACTCCCATGGTTGATGTAGTCGATAACAATAAGAAATATTATCTGGACGGTGTCAGCGGAATGATCCAGGCACAGTATAATAAGGACAAACTGGCAATTAAGGCCAAGACCCTGGTAGGTGAGAATATGTCTCATCTGGGTATCTGTTCAGGCTTTGGTCTGGTGGATCATCTTAATCCCGGTGACATCCGTTACGCTCCGCTGGCAGCCTCTTCATCATGGGCTCAGGTTCAGTACGGCGGTGCACTCAAGTTTGGCGTGATGTGCGGTTACATGAGCAACTGGGGCGCCGGCAAGGACCTTGCAGCCATTTATGCTGTTGAAGGCGGAAGGATTGACAACATGTGGAGAGTGGCTCCCAGTGTCCAGTATAACGTGGGTAACATGAACATGGGCGTAGAGTATGAACTGACCACCGTTGCTTACGGCACACCTAAGGCAAACGGTACAGTAACCGATACCCATGACGTGAGCAACAACCGTCTGCTGCTCTCTGTGATGTACGCATTCTGACCTTGAAGATAGGTAAAATTGATTTTGGAGAACGGCCGGTGTTTCTGGCTCCCATGGAGGATGTCACGGACCCGGCGTTCCGTTTGCTTTGCAAGCGGTTCGGGGCCGATATGGTCTATACAGAGTTTGTATCGAGCGATGCCCTGATACGCGAGGTGAACCGCTCCATGCAGAAACTTACCATCTGTGATGAGGAGCGTCCGGTGGCCATCCAGATTTACGGAAAGGATACCGATGCCATGGTGGGCGCCGCCAAGATGGTAGAGGCTGCCGGGCCCGATGTACTGGACCTTAACTTTGGCTGCCCGGTCAAGAAGGTGGCGGGCAAGGGCGGCGGTGCAGGCATGCTGCAGAACATCCCCAAGATGCTGGAGATAACCCGTGCCGTGGTGGATGCGGTAAAGATTCCCGTAACAGTAAAGACCCGCCTGGGCTGGAACGATGAGAGCAAGATAATTGTGGAACTGGCCGAACAGCTGCAGGACTGCGGTATCCAGGCCCTGACCATTCACGGCCGAACCCGCGCGCAGATGTATACCGGGCAGGCCGACTGGACCCTCATCGGCAAGGTAAAGGAGAATCCGCGCATGAAAATCCCTATCATAGGTAATGGCGATATCACTACCCCGGAGCGTGCCAAAGAGTGTTTTGACCGGTACGGGGTGGATGCAGTCATGATAGGGCGGGGAAGTTTTGGGCGACCGTGGATTTTCCGCGAGGTAAAGCATTATCTTGAGACCGGTCAGCTGTGGGAAGATCCTGGATTCCAGTGGAAGATGGATGTGCTCAAGCAGGAGACTTTGGACAGCATTGCGCGTCTGGATGAGCGCCGCGGAATAGTGCACATACGCCGGCATCTGGCTGCCAGCCCTCTGTTCAAAGGGCTGGAGGATTTCCGCCACACCCGCATCGAGATGCTCCGTGCCGAAACGGTGGATGAACTGTTTGCGATTATGGATCGCATCACAGTTAAGTGGGGTGCTTGCCAAAGTGTCCCACAACAACCCCTTTCAGAAACCACAGAAAGCGATTCAATGTGTTACACACCCTTAGAATGAATACATGTCCCACAGTAACCCGCGAGAGAACGTATCCATAGTGGGGCATGTGTGAGACACTTTGGCGAAAATGAAGATGGAGAGAAAAGATTTTGAGATAATGGCACCAGTGGGCTCGTGGGAGAGTCTGGCAGCTGCGTTCCAGGCTGGAGCGGGATCAATCTACTTTGGCGTGGAGAAACTGAACATGCGTTCGCGCAGTGCCAGCCATTTCACCCTGGATGACCTGCGTGAGATTGCATCGCAGTGCAATGCCCACGGGGTCCAGAGCTATCTGACCCTTAACACCGTGATGTACGGCGAGGACATCCCTCTGGTACACGAGATTGTGGATGCTGCTCTAGCGGCGGGGATATCGGCCATAATTGCGTGCGATATCGCCGTGATGACATACTGCAACAAGGTGGGTATGGAGGTGCATCTTTCAACCCAGCTCAACATCAGCAACATAGAGGCACTCAAGTTCTACGCTCAGTTTGCCGATGTGGTGGTGCTGGCCCGTGAGCTTAATCTGGATCAGGTGACCGAGATCCACAGGCAGATAATAGAGCAGGATATCCGCGGGCCGAAAGGTGAGCGGATCCGCATTGAGATGTTCTGCCACGGGGCACTTTGCATGGCCATAAGCGGCAAGTGCTATCTGAGCCTGAACGAGATGAACGCCAGCGCCAACCGCGGAGCCTGCATGCAGATATGTCGCCGCGGATACATAGTAAAGGACCGCGAGACCGATATAGAACTGGCCATTGAGAATCAGTACATAATGTCGCCCAAGGACCTCAAGACCATCCGCTTTATGGACCGTATGATTGAGGCAGGAGTGCAGGTGTTCAAGATTGAGGGCCGTGCCCGCGGACCGGAATATGTACGCACCGTGGCCGAGTGCTACGGCGAGGCTATTAAGGCAGTTCTGGACGGCCAATTCACCGATGAAAAGAAGGATATGTGGGACAAACGCCTGGCTACCGTATTCAACCGCGGATTCTGGGACGGCTACTATCTGGGACAGCGTCTGGGCGAGTGGAACGATGTTTACGGATCACAGGCCACCGAGACCAAGGTCTATGTGGGGAAGTGCACCGACTGGTTCTCCAAGATTGAGGTGGCGGAGTTCTCGATAGAGGCGGCACCCATAAGCGCCGGCGACAAGCTGATGGTAACCGGAGCCACTACCGGTTGCATCACTTTCAATCTGGATGATCCGCGTGTGGACCTCAAGACGGTAGAGACAGTACCGCAGGGAGTACGTGTATCGTTCAAGACCCCGGAGCGCGTCCGCCGCGGTGACAAACTCTTTAAGGTAGTGGAAAGGATTCCAGTTGCACCCGGTAAAACCAAACCTTTTTAGCGAAGCGAGAAAAGGATTGGTTTTACCCGGCCTGAAAGGCCGGCAAGCGAAGTGAAACGAAGCGCGTTTCCAGAAGGAAACTAAAAAAAGGTTGTTTCAAATATGCAGATAGGATTCCATCCCGAGACTTTCAAGGCCAAAGGCCGAGAAAGTCAAAAACAACCGAGCGAAGCAAGTAAATACTACCATAAGCAAAGCGAGTAAAACCAAACATAACAATATGAAAAAATTACTGACCATTGCTCTGTCGCTGCTGGCTGTATCGGCCGGAGCACAGAACGAGTATGAGATTACAGTTGAGAGCAAACAACCCAGCGGAATCATTGATGAGATGCTGTACGGACAGCTCTTTGAGCACATCTACTTCAGCGCCAACAACGGCGTTTGGCAGGAACTCATCTACGGCCGTTCATTCGAGCCGGAGCAGTATCCCGGCATACCGCCGCGTGACGGTTATTTTGACGGCTGGTACATGGACGATGACATGATCCTGCACTCGCCCACACGATACGAGCAGCCGCTGAGCATTGCCACCGTTGAGTCCGATGACTACGAAATCACCATGGACCTTAACTGGCGCTCCTACAAGCTGGCCCGCCGTTCATGGAGCGGAGGCCTTATGGACATACGGTTTGCATTCGGTCAAAAGGCCGATGGAAGCGCATATTTTGCACGCATACACGACCCCTATTATGAGGGCCGTACATTCACTCCGGCACAGACCCAGTCACAGATAGACGCTGCCAACGAGGCCAATGCACGCGCTGCCCTGCAGCAACAGAGCTCCACTGCCGATTTCTCAATCTGCGCCATGGAGGTGCGTGAGTCACAGGGATTCGGAGGCCGTCCCGGCAGGCGCATGAATACCCTTGCCGCCCTGGCATCGGCACCCGCCACAAAGGATCAGGTCAATGAGAACCAGGACTGGCACAAGTTGCGCATTAGCCGCAAGGGTGCCCAGGTTACCATGTACTTTGATGACAAGGAGGTTGTAAAGTACAGCGGACTTGAGCAAACAGGTAAGAACGACCTGGTATTCTGGGTCAACTACACCGAGGCCACATATCGCAACATCACCGTAAAGAGCGGTGAAAAGACCGTTTTCAGCGGAACTCCCAAAGACGTTCAGATACCTGAGGTTGCTCCCGAGTGGACCGCATTCGGTGAGGGCAAGTACCGTCTTGTCAAGGACGATGCGGTGAACATGCGTTACTCACAGGAGATTACGGCCGGCAAGAAAGCCGAGGCAGGCATGGCACAGGGCCCACAGGACTTAAGTCCTTACGAGAAATATGTAGGTTCTATTTATGCTAAAGGTAAGGGTGAACTCATTGTAGGATTACGTGATTCAGAAGGAAATTTTGTGGCACGTAAGTCACTTGGCAAGGTAAGCAGAGAATGGAAGAAATATGACTTCACTCTTGTGCCTGGGTTTGGCGGACCAGGTAGTGAATCCTACAGCATAGGCGACGGTTTAGTCAAAATGATTCATTTTAAGGGCGATTTTGCAGTTATGGTAAAAGGAGGTACAGTGCAGGTTGATATGGCCACCATGTCAACTCAGACCGGTAAGGACCTGGGCGGTTTCCGTCCCGATATCCTGCAGGCCGTAAAGGAACTGCACCCCACCTGCCTGCGCTGGCCGGGCGGCGGTTACGTAGCCCAGTATGACTGGCAATGGGGTATAGGCCCGCAGGAGAACCGTGAGCGCTGGGCCCACTGGATGTGGATGGACTATGACCAGAACTGCTTCGGCACCGATGAATTCATCCGTTTTTGCCGTGAGGTCAACACCGAGCCGGTCATAGTGGTAAGCGTCAGGTTTGAGCGTCCGGCCGATGAATACGACCAGATTCTGCAGAACGCCGTGAACTGGGTACGCTACTGCAACGCCCCCGCCACCGATGAATGGGGTGCCAAGCGTGCCGCCAACGGACATCCCGAGCCATATAACGTCAAGTTCTGGGAGATAGACAACGAGATGTGGGAGATGGGCATTGACCGATATGAAAAGTGCGTGCGCGATTTCAGCACCGCCATGCGTAAGGTTGACCCGTCAATCAAGATCATTGCCTGCGGCGGATTCGGCGAGGACGAGCAGTTCATAAAGCGCAGCGGCCAGTACTTTGATTACCTGAGCCTGCACCACTACGAGCAGCAGGGCGGTTACGCCACCGGTCCTGTGCGTCTGGGTCAGCAGTATGACCGTTACGCCCAGATGATTGCAGCCGGTCCCAATCCCAACATCAAGTTGTTCATATCGGAATGGAACCTTAACAGCATAGACTGGCGCACCGGCCTCTTTGCCGGCGGATTCCTGAATATGTGCGAGGCCCGCGACGTGGTAGCCATGGGTGCCGCCGCCCTCTTTATCCGCCGTACCGATGCCCCTGACTGGAACAACGCGTTCATAAACTTTGACTACAAGGACCTGTTCAAGGCCCCCAACTGCCAGGTGACTGAGCTCTGGTACAACCACTTCAGCAAGTACCGCCTGGCATACAGCGGTGAGACCGGCAACGTGAGCGTAAGCACCACCATGTCAGAGAACGGAGCCGATGTAATAGTAAAGGTAGTCAACCCCACCGATGAACCCGCTACTCTGCGCATCAAGGGAGACTGGGAAGGCGTATCGGCAACAGA
>CADCLI010000004.1 GCA_902802285.1 uncultured Bacteroidales bacterium | reverse complement strand
GAGTGGCTGCAAAGGCTGCACGGTCTACCGTGACGGCTCACGTGACGGTATGCTCATTGACGCCAAGAGTGATAAGAAAGCCGAAAAGAAAGATGGCAAAGAGCCCACACTCGCACCGTGTGACTGTGAGCCCCGCCAGGTTGTCGAGACCCGCCCGCGCATACTTGAGGCAGATGTGGTACGTTTCCAGAACAACAAGGAGAAATGGGTGGCATTCGTAGGCATCCTGGACGGACGTCCTTATGAGATATTCACCGGTCTGCAGGATGACGAGGAGGGTATCGTATTGCCCAAGACCGTTGAGAAGGGCTGGATAATCAAGAACATCGATGAGAACGGCAACAAGCGCTATGACTTCCAGTTCACAAACAAACGCGGATATAAGGTTACCATTGAGGGCCTGTCCGAAAAGTTTGACAAGGAGTACTGGAACTACGCCAAGCTGATTTCGGGCGTTCTGCGTTACCAAATGCCCATAGACCTCTGCATCAAGCTCATCGGTTCACTTGACCTTGGATCGGAGAATATCAACAACTGGAAGAACGGTGTGGAGCGTGCCCTGAAGAAATACGTCCAGGACGGCACCGCTGTAAAGGGTGAGAAATGCTCAGTATGCGGAAGCGAGTCACTGGTATACCAGGAGGGCTGCCTCATCTGCAAGAACTGCGGTTCATCACGTTGCGGATAAAATGAAAATTAAAGAACAGACAATAACACTTGACAGCCTGCGGTTCTACGCCTACCATGGTGCAGAACCGCAGGAGGCCATTGTGGGTGCCTGGTACACGGTTGACATCAGCATCAGGGCCGATGCCACTCTTGCCATACTCAACGACAATCTGAACGGGACAATCAACTACGCGAAAGTAACCGAGATAATAAAACAGCAGATGCAGATCCGCTCCGCCCTTCTGGAACACGTAGCCGGCCGCATAGCCAATGCTCTGCTGAACGGTTTTCCCGCAATAAATTCGCTGACAGTAAAAGTCTGCAAGCAAAACCCACCCGTCTGCGCCCCCTGCACCGCTTCCGGCTTTAGTCTCACTGTTGAAAGGTAACAGCAGTCCTTCAGTGAGAATTCGGGGTATAGGTATCTGAAACTACGCGCCTTCGGCGCTATCCCTCCCATCCCCAATAAGACGCTCTGAAAGACGTGAGTAAACTCCCATCTTCCAGAGCATCTTCTTAGTGACGGGCCCCTCCCGTTCACAAGCCCACGGGCGGCCATGGTTTCTGATACCTATACCCCGAATTCTTTCACTGAAGGATTGCTGTTACGTGCACCTTGGAACCTTCTGCAAAGAGGGGGATTAAGTTTCCGGCAATCTCTTTTCCTTCAACAATCAGGGATTTGATTCCGCGCATTGAGCCGTTGGGGTTCTTTATTTCAATCTGGTAGGTGGCTCCGCGGAATTTGCGGGTTATCTTGTACTCCTTCATATCGGGACTGATGCAGGGATCAATCTCAAGACCGTTGTAGGTGGGCTTGATTCCCAGGATGAACTGGGTGATTGTGTACCAGTTCCAGGCGGCAGTACCGGTAAGCCAGGAGTTCTTGCCCTCGCCGGGACGGAACGCATCCTTACCCGCCACCATCTGCGAGTAGACATAGGGCTCTACCTTATGCAGTGTCTGATCCTTGATGTATGCGGGGCATATCTTGCGCCAGTATTCCATGGCGGCCTTGCCGTTACCGCGGACCGTCTCACCAATCATAACCCAGGGATTGTTGTGACAGAATATGCCGGCATTCTCCTTGTAGCCTGCGGGGTAACTTGAAATCTCGCCGTACTCGATATAATACTTTGTGAATGCTGGATTGTTCAGCACTATGCCGTGCTCTGAGTCAAGGCGCTCCTTTACGGAGTCAAGAGCCTTATCACAGAGGCCCTCTTTAAGGCCGATGCCCGCCATGGCGCACCATCCGTTGGACTCAATGAATATCTGGCCCTCCTCATTCTCATGTGAGCCAACTTTTCGCCCATAATAGTCATAAGCACGCAGGAACCAGTTGCCATCCCAGCCGTATTTCTCAACAGCGGTAATCATGGAATCAATATGCTTCTGGGCACGGTCAGCCTCGGCATTCTTACCCAACTGACGGCAAAGTTCCACATAGTCACGGCCGCTGAACACAAACAGTCCGGCAATCATCAGGCTCTCTGCCTTACTGCCCTCGGTCTTGTTCTCGGTAGTCTGGAAACTCTCGTCGGGATCATTTGAGAAACAGTTCAGGTTAAGGCAGTCATTCCAGTCGGCACGTCCAATCAGGGGCAGACCGTGCGGGCCAAGATTATTTATCACATGGTCAAATGATATGGTCAGGTGCTCAAACAGGCTCTTCTCGCTGCCGGGCATGTTGTCAAACGGAACCGGCTCATCAAGGATACTGAAGTCTCCTGTCTCGCGCAGGTAACCGCAGACACCGAATATGAGCCACATGGGATCATCATTGAACCCGCCGCCAATGCCGTCGTTACCGCGTTTGGTCAACGGCTGGTACTGATGGTAGCAGCCGCCGTCGGCAAACTGGGTCGATGCGATATCGATAATACGCTCGCGGGCACGCTCAGGAATCTGATGCACAAATCCTATCAGGTCCTGGTTGGAGTCACGGAATCCCATGCCTCGGCCTATACCGCTCTCAAAGAACGATGCGCTGCGGGAGAAACAGAACGTTATCATGCACTGATACTGGTTCCAGATATTGACCGTGCGGTCCATACGCTCATCGCCACTATCAACATTGAATATGCTGAGCAGGTTATCCCAGTATTCATTCAGTTTACGGAACTCCGCATCAACCTTGACCGGTGTATCCAGACGCGACATGGTCTCACGGGCCATGCGCTTGTTTATAACACCCTTGCTCTCCCACTTGTCATCCTGTGCGTTCTCGACATAACCCAGTATGA
The DNA here is from genome assembly GCA_902802285.1 of uncultured Bacteroidales bacterium. Taxonomy (GTDB): domain Bacteria; phylum Bacteroidota; class Bacteroidia; order Bacteroidales; family Bacteroidaceae; genus Colenecus. Next base: position 32,064 of record CADCLI010000004.1, on the reverse strand, counting down.
ATATCAGGTCACGGCTCTCGCCCGGTTTAAGCTCTATCTCAAGATAGTGAGATGCAATTGGTGACCATCCGTGAGCCACGCTATTACGGGGTTTTCCTTCAAGCACAGCCTGCGGTGCATCAAAACCGTTATACAGGCCCAGAAATGATTCCCGGTCAGTATCAAAACCCTGAACCGGGACATTGACCGAGTAATATGCGTAATGGTTGCGGCGCTCCTTGTATTCGGTCTTGTGATAGATGACCGACCCGTCAATCTCCACCTCACCGGTCGAGAAGTTGCGCTGGAAATTCTCCATATCAGTGGATGCGTTCCACAGGCACCACTCCTGAAAGCTGAACAGTTTCAGTTTCTTAACCACATCAGTGGTATTGGTCAGCGTAAGTTTCTGAACCTCGGCCCAGGTCTTAAGCGGCACAAAGAACAGCACCTTAGCGGTAATGCCGTCCTTGCGTCCCTCAATCGATGTGTAGTTCATGCCGTGACGGCACTCGTAGAAATCAAGCGGAGTCTTGCAGGGTTTCCAGCCGGGATTCCATACGGTATCTCCATCCTTGATGTAGAAATAACGCCCACCGGCATCCATAGGCACACCGTTATAGCGGTATCGTGTAATGCGGCGGAACCTGGCATCCTTGCAGAAACTGTAACCGCCGGCGGTATTTGAAATCAGGCCAAAGAAATCCTCGGTACCCAGGTAGTTTATCCAAGGCCACGGGGTGCAGGGATCGGTAATGACATACTCCCTTGCCGCATCATCATAATGTCCGTATTCCTTTGCCATAAATATTACTTCCTGATGGGGAACTTATAAGCCAGAAATCCCATTACCAGGGCAATGACAGCCGGGATAAGCGAGAACAGGGACCATACCATAGTACGTACCGATTCTGTGACCGATGCGGGATCAATCGACATGTTGCCAAAGTCGTCTGGAATCATGCGTGCACCTGCAAGACCCAGCAACAGAGCTATGAGTGAGCCCGATATGGCACCGCCCAGTTTCTGCGCCATTGTACCCGATGAGAATATCAGTCCGGTCGATGATGTTCCGAACTTATCGGTGGCAAAATCGGCCACATCGGCATACATTGACCACAGCAGCGGTGAGTAGAGACCTACGCCTACCGACGTGAGTATCACAACTGCAACCATCAGCCAGATGTACTTGGGATTCATCGGTATGAAGAAGAACAGTACCGAGAACACCACGCATATCACGGCAGACCAGACGAATGCCATCCGTTTGGAGCCGACCCACTTGGCAAACTTGGGAGATACACCGCCGAATATCATGCAGGTAACCTCACCGAAAGCCATAAGCACAGTGTAGTTTATGATGAGTGAACCCACGGTCACGTCACCGCCCAGGCAGTATGAAATAAGATAGCCTGCCACAGCATATCGGAATCCGTTAAAGAAATTGGTGCAGAGTCCAATCAGTGTCAGGTATATCCATGGCTTGTTCTTGAACAGGTCAACAAACTGACTCAACGAGTATTTCTCGGCCCTTATGGGTTTGAGACGCTCCTTGGTCATCAGACCGCATGCCAGAGTCATGGCTGCGGCGATGATTCCGAACACAGCTCCCAGCACTGCATACTGATGCGCATCAGTACCACCTACCATTTTCTGCAGATAAGGGAATGACAGGAGCGTTATGAAACCCATGGCATATGCGCCTACCATGCGGTATGATGAGAACTGGTTCTTTTCATTGTCATCATCGGTCATTACACCCAGCAGTGAGCCGTAAGGCACATTTACAGCGGTATAGACAGCCATCATCAGCAGGTAGAGGACATAAGCATAAATCCGCTTTCCGGCCGGACCGAAATCCGGTGTATAGAGCAGCAGCGCGAATATCAGACCGAATGGTATGGCTCCGAATATGAGCCAGGGCCTGTATGTACCCCAACGGGATTGGGTACGGTCAGCCAGGCTGCCCATTATCGGATCCGTAACTACGTCAAACAGACGTGCAATAAGCATAAGTGCGGCTGCATCGGCAAATGTCAGTCCGAATACATTGGTAAAAAACAGAGGAAAGGCAATGGACATGATCTTCCATGTTATACCGCCGGCTGCGGCATCGCCCAATGCATAGGCAATCTTTTCCCTTACAGTAGGTTTCCGGTAACTCATAATGAAGGTCAGTAAAGGTTATTTGTTGATGATTGAATCTATCTCATACAGTTCATCGGCGGTAAAATCCGTATTACGGACTGCCCCGATATTGGTGAGCAGTTGTGCCGGAGAACTTGCTCCCATCAGGACGGAGGTTACAAGTCCGTCCTTGAGAAGCCACGAAAGAGCCATCTCGGACAGGCTCTGGTTACGGGCTGCAGCTATCGCGTTGAGCCGGTTCAGTTTGGACAGGAGTTGCGGGGTCAGGACATCACGTTTAAGGAAACGGTTACGTGCCATACGTGAATCCTCCGGGATACCTTTCAGATAACGGTCTGTCAGCAGTCCCTGGGCCAGCGGTGAGAATGCGGTAAAACCGACGCCATGATCCCGGCATGCATCGAGTATGCCGTTCTCCACTTTCCGGTCCATCATATTGTAACGTCCCTGATATATAAGACACGGGACGTCACGCTCCCTGAGATAACTGAAGCAGAAATCAAGCGTATCAACAGGATAGTTTGACAGACCTATGTAAAGCGCCTTGCCCCGACGCACTATGTCCACGAGCGCCTGCATGGTCTCCTCAAGCGGGGTATCAGGATCATAACGGTGCGAGTAGAACAGGTCCACATAATCCAGACGCATCCGTCTGAGGCTCTGGTCAAGACTGCTCATCAGATACTTGCGTGAACCCCAGTCTCCATATGGTCCTGGCCACATGTCATAACCGGCCTTGGTAGTGATGAACAGCTCGTCACGGTACGGACGGAACGACAGGTCCATCATACGGCCCAGGTTCTCCTCGGCGCTGCCGTATTCCGGACCATAGTTGTTGGCAAGGTCAAAGCAGGTCACCCCGTTGTCAAAAGCGCAACGGGCTGTGGCATGAGCCTTGTCAAAGTCATCCACGCTACCGAAATTGTGCCAGAAACCGAGTGACACCGCGGGGAGTCTGACCCCGCTGTGTCCGCATCGGATATATGGCATACGCCCGTCGTAACGGGTATCGGCCGCCTTGTAGTCTGGTGTTACCGACATCAGTCTACAACGATAGGCTTATATTTGGGAACCAGAAGTTTCATTACAGTCCAGCCTATAAGATAGGCAACGGCGCAGATACAGAACACTATCATGTAACCGGCCTCCTTACCCTCAAAGCCCAGGAATGTGAATGCCGATCCCAGTGCGGCGCTCTTGGTAAAGAGCATACCTGCACCCTTGTTTATCATGAACGATGCAAGGCCGCCCATTGTAGTACCCACGCCTGTGATTGTTCCGATGGTTGACTTGGGGAACATATCCCCGATGGTTGAGTACAGGTTGGCCGACCATGCCTGATGTCCTGCACCGGCCAGACCTATGATGATTGCGGGGAACCATGCGCTGTACTTACCCAGAGGCTGGGCAAACAGAGCCAGCAGCGGGAAGAAAGCGAATATCAGCATAGCTTTCATACGACCGGAGTAAGGCTCCATGCCTTTCTTCTCAACAAACAGTTTGGGCAGGTAGCCACCGCCTATACTTACCACGGTTACAATCAGATAGAGTACGAATATCAGCAGGATAGCCTCCTTGGAGTCCGAGCGGTATCCGTACTGGTCGCTGAAGTATGCGGGAGCCCAGAACAGGAAGAACCACCATACGCCGTCGGTAAAGAACTTACCGCAGATGAAAGCCCATGTCTGACGGAAAGAGAAACACTTGAAGAACGGGATTGATTTCTGCTCCTTCTGTGGTTCGGCAGCCTTGGCAGCGGCCAGCTCGGCAGCGTCATCCTGATGGATATACTCAAGCTCTGCCTGGTTTACATACTTGGACTTCTCGGGCTTCTGATAGAGGAAGAACCAGAAGAACATCCATACAAAACCCAGGGCACCTATTATTATGAACGCCATCTCCCAACCCCACTTGGCAGCCAGAGGCGGAATGCAGGCAGGTGCTGCAAGAGCGCCCACCGATGCGCCGGCATTAAAAATGGATGTGGCAAAAGCACGGTCCTTCTTGGGGAAATACTCGGCGGTAACCTTGATGGCTGCAGGGAAGTTTCCTGACTCACCAAGTGCCAGCACCGCACGGCAGAAAATGAACATATAGACCGATACAGTCGATATGATCAGCATCACATCGGCCGAATTACGGGCAGCCTCCATAGAAGGTACACCGGCCCACTTGAGCGATGCCCATCCGCAGGCAGCGTGCATGCAGGCACCTACCGACCATATGAATATAGCCCAAAGATATCCCTTGCGGGTACCCAGCCAGTCAATGAACTTACCTGAGAACAGGCAGGCTACGGCGTAAAAAATGGAAAAGAAACCGGTTATTGAGCCGTACTGACTGTCAGTCCAGTGGAAATCGGCCGATATAAAATCTTTCCAAGTTAATGACAGCACCTGACGGTCCAGGTAATTGACGGTTGTGGCCACAAACAGAAGTGCACACAACACCCAACGGAAATTGGTCATCCTTTGGGCACTTGATGAATTGTTTACAGTTGTCATATTGTTTCAGGTTAGTTATTCTGTGTAATAAACTCGTTTGACACGAATTGAGACGGTTGATATTATCTCATAAGGAATGGTTCCCAGAATATCAGAAAGCACATGAACCGGCAGGTTGGGACCGAAAATCTCAACGCTGTCACCCTCCTGGCAATCTATGTCTGTGACATCAATCATACACACGTCCATACATATATTACCCACATAGTATGCCTTCTTTCCGTTTACAAGACAGTAGGCGTTGCCGTTTCCAAGGTGACGGTCCAGTCCGTCGGCATAACCGATGGGGATGGCTGCAATACGTGAATGCCTGGTGATCTTACCCTTACGGCTGTAACCAACGGTCTCGCCTTTTTCCAGTTCCCGAATCTGAAGTATAGTAGTCTTAAGAGTGCAGACAGTCTCCAACGGCTGATTGTCCAGGGGATTGATTCCATAAAGACCCAGTCCCAGGCGTACCATATCATAATGGACATCAGGAAAACGTTCAATACCCGCCGAATTGCAGATGTGTCTCAGGATATGGTGCTTGAAAGCAGCCTGCAATGCATCGGCAGCCTGGTTGAACCTTTCGATCTGGAGTTTGCTGAAATCATCAAAGTCGCGGCTGTCACTACCCACAAAGTGAGAGAAGACCGAACGGGGAATAACGGCAGTCTGTTTCTGGAGACGCCTTACCAGCTCAGGTACATCGCCCGGTGCGAATCCCAGACGGTGCATGCCTGTATCTATCTTTATGTGAATAGGGAAATTAGTCACACCGTTATGTTCGGCTGCACGGATTATCAGGTCCAGCAAATGAAAACTGTACACCTCCGGTTCCAGTTTATAGTCAAACAGCATACCAAACGATGTCCGTTCAGGATTCATGACCATGATGCTGGTGGTTATGCCCGCCTTGCGCAGCTCGGCCCCTTCATCGGCAACCGCTACCGCCAGATAATCCACCTGACGGTCCTGAAGTGTCTTGGCCACCTCGATTGCTCCGGAACCGTATGCCGATGCCTTGACCATACAGACAATCTTTGTATCCGGCTTGAGCATGCTGCGGTAACGGTTAAGATTGTCGGCCAGAGCCTGCAGATTGACCTCAAGAATAGTCTCATGAACCTTCAGTTCAAGCCGCTCTGCTATCCGGTCAAACTCAAATATCCTGGCCCCCTTAATCAGGACTAACTCATTGTGAAAGCCATTGATTACATCCGATTTCAGAAAATCCTCGGTGTTTTCAAAGAAATATTTCTCCTTTATGTCAAACCGCTTGGACTCTGACGTTATATCCGGGCCTACTCCTATCAGTTTGGTGATTCCACGACTCTCGGCAAGTTGGGCGACCCTGCGGTAAAGTTCATGCACAGACCAACCTGACTGCAGTATATCGGACAGGATCAGAGTGCGGTTTCGGGACTTGTCGTCCTGACGGCGTGCCATGAAGTCCAGCGCTATACCCAAAGATGAAATATCCGAATTGTAACTGTCGTTGATCACTATACATCCCTGTTTACCGTCCTTTACCTCAAGACGCATGGCCAAAGGTTCCAACTGAGCCATACGTTCTGTGATCTTTTCGGGCGGAACCAGCAAGTAGATACATACCGCCAGGCAATGCAGGGCATCCTCTATGGACGCATCGTCTATGAACGGAATGGTAAATTTGTTCTCCAGACCTATATAACTGTATGTTATCTCGGTAAAAGTGTCATGTTTGACAACCGATGATATATAGAGCGGCTTGTCCTGGTTCTTACGTGACCAGGCTATCTCCCTGGCCGTTATTATGGATTTGTCGACACAGCTCTGGATCAGTTCATTGTCACAGTTGTAAATAACCACGTCACAGTCCTGGAAGAGACGTAACTTCTCTATGCACTTGTCCTGGAGTGACTGGAAATTCTCCTGGTGAGCCAGTCCGATGTTGGAAAGTATGCCTATGGTAGGCTTTATGATTTTCCAGAGTTGACGCATCTCATCCTTTTTGGAGATACCGGCTTCAAATATACCTATCTGAGACTGTTTGTTAAGAAGCCAGACCGAGAGCGGAACCCCTATCTGCGAATTGTAACTCTTGGGGGAGCGGGTCACCACATAATCGGGCTCAAGCAACTGGTACAGCCACTCCTTTATCATAGTCTTGCCGTTGCTTCCGGTTATGCCCACCACAGGGATATCAAAGTTTTTCCTATGTGCCGCAGCCAGCATCTGCAATGCAGCCAGAGTATCTTTTACCAGCAGAAAATTCGACTCCTGGTAATCTTCCATCTTATCGGGGAGATAACTGACTACAAAATTCCTTACACCACGCTTGTAAAGCTCCCTGATATATTTATGGCCGTCGTTGCGTTTACTCGACAAAGCAAAGAAAAGAGTCTCGGCAGGAAAACACAGGGAGCGGCTGTCAGTAAGGAGCCACGAAATCCTGGCAGGACAGAAACCATGCCTCTCGGCGCCTGTCATGGAAACTATATCGTCTATGGAATATGTCATTTTTAAACAGATTCTTCTTGTTTGCCAAAGATAATGATTATTTCGTCACCATATTAAAAAAAAGCAATATGTAATATAAAAGACCCAACATTCATACTTATTTGGTACATTTGCCGTTTGAAACAACAAATAACCTAGGATGCAGAAAGCCGAAGAGGGACATTCCTTAAACAGTCTGCTGGACAAGATAGACAGTCCTGACGACCTGAAAAAGCTGGCTCCGGAGCAATTGACACAGGTGTGCTCTGAACTCAGAGGGATGATAATAGACGAATTGTCCCATAATCCGGGTCATTTCGGTTCCAGCCTGGGAACCGTCGAACTGACTGTAGCGCTCCACTATGTCTTCAACACGCCCGATGACCGTATAGTGTGGGACGTGGGACATCAGGCTTACGGCCACAAGATACTTACCGGACGTCGTGACCGTTTCTGTACCAACCGTAAATTCGGAGGGCTCAAACCATTTCCGTCACCCGATGAGAGTGAATATGACACCTTTACCGCCGGACATGCATCAAATTCCATATCAGCAGCTCTTGGAATGGCTGTGGCCGATAAGCGCAACGGTCATTCCTCACGTCGCGTGGTTGCCGTGATAGGTGACGGCGCCATGAGCGGAGGATTGGCTTTCGAAGGTATAAACAACGCATCAATCACGGACAATGATCTGCTCATCATTCTCAACGACAATGACATGAGCATTTCACAGAGCGTAGGCGGAATGCGCAGTTATCTCACTCAGCTGCACACTTCGCGTTCATATAACAAGTTCCGTTATTATGTCTCAAGGCTGCTTCAGAAAATGGGGCTGATGACAGAACAGCGGCGTCGGAACATAATCCGCCGGAACAACCGCATCAAGATCAAGTTAACCCATCAGAACAACATGTTCGAGGGTATGGACATCCGTTATTTCGGTCCTGTTGACGGTCACAACGTACAGAACCTGGTCCGCATACTCAGCAACATCAAAAACATGCACGGCCCCAAACTGTTGCACATCAAGACAGTCAAGGGCAAGGGCTACGAACCGGCCGAAAGGGATTCGGCAATCTGGCATGCTCCGGGTCTTTTTGACAAAGTAACCGGCGAACGCATAGTGCGCAATGGTGAAGGCCTGCCTCCCCTGTTTCAGGATGTATTCGGCGAGACCCTGCTGGAACTCATGAAAGAGAACTCAGCAATCATCGGAATAACTCCCGCCATGCCTATAGGATGCAGCATGGATATACCCATGAAAGTCTATCCGGACCGCTGTTTTGACGTCGGAATCGCCGAAGGGCATGCCGTGACATTTTCTGGAGGTCTGGCCAAAGAGGGCATGATGCCTTTCTGCAACATCTACTCCTCGTTCATGCAGCGTGCATACGACAATCTGATTCACGATGTTGCCATCCAGAAACTGAATGTGGTACTCTGTCTTGACCGCGCCGGACTTGTTGGTGAGGACGGTCCCACTCACCATGGTGCATTTGACCTGGCATTCCTCAGGCCAATACCGAACCTCACGATAGCATCTCCATATGACGAGATAGAACTGCGTAACCTTATGTACACCGCCCAGTTACCGGATCAGGGACCTTTTATCATCCGATATCCTCGGGGCCGGGGCATACTGGCCGACTGGCGCAAGCCATTTGAGCCTGTTGTGATAGGAACCGGACGTAAGATAAAGGAAGGTGATGACGTGGCGATACTCTCCATCGGACCGATAGGCAATCTGGCGGAGCAGGCCATCCTGTCTTGGGAGAAGGAGAGCGGAATGAGCGCAGCATTGTATGACATGCGTTTTCTCAAGCCCATAGACACTTCTATACTCAATGAAGTCGGAAAGAGGTTCGGCCGGATCATAACCATTGAGAACGGCACGGTTACCGGAGGATTGGGCACCGCTGTCGTGGAATACATGGCCGATAACGGCTTTAGCCCTGTAATAAGACGTATGGGGCTGCCTGACAGGTTTATCGAGCACGGCTCTACTCCTCAACTTCTGCATCTTTGTCACATTGACGAAGATGCCATCATCAGCACTCTGCGTGAACTGACATCAGCAACCGAAAAACCAGAACAATGAAAATAGTTATTGCAGGAGCCGGAAATGTAGGTATACACCTGGCCAAACTTCTGGCCGGAGAGAATCAGGACATAGTTCTGATAGACGAGAGCCCCGAGAAACTGGCCCGTCTCGATTCCAGTTTCGATCTGCTTACCATTCAGGAATCTCCTGTATCGCTGCATGGCCTTAAGGAGGCAGGTGCCGGCAGTGCCGACCTCTTTGTGGCAGTCACGACCGATGAAAGCCGCAACCTTATATCAGCCCAGCTTGCGCACCATCTGGGTGCCAAGAAGACAGTAGCCAGAATCAACAACTACGAGTATCTCCAGCCCAAACACATGGAATACTTCAACAGTATCGGTCTGGATTCACTTATCTATCCTGAGTTACTGGCAGCTAAAGATATAGTTGACGGAATGAAACTGAGTTGGATCCGTCAGTGGTGGGAATTTGCAGGCGGTGCCCTTGTCATGATGGGCATCAAGTTGCGCGACAACGCACAGATACTCAACAAGCCACTGGCCGAACTGGGCAAGGAACTCCCTTACCATATAGTGGCAATCCTGCGTGAAGGCGTTACCATTATTCCAAGCGGCCACGACACGATGCAGGCCGGCGACCTGGTATACTTCATGACAATGAAAAAACACATCCCGCACATCCGCCGTATCGCCGGCAAGGAGGAGCTTCCCGATGTACGTGATGTCATCATAATGGGAGGCAGCCGCATCGCCGTACGCACTGCGCAACTCATGCCGGACTACATGAACCTCAAGATAATCGAGAGTGACCTGGAGCGCTGCAACCGGCTTACCGAACTTGTAGATGACAGGGTAATGATAATAAACGGTGACGGCCGTGACCCCAGCCTGCTCATGAGCGAGGGCATACAGCACACCGAAGCTTTCGTTGCCCTGACCGACAACTCCGAAACCAATATACTTGCCTGCCTTGCAGCCAAGCGGTTCGGTGTGACCAAAACCATTGCCGAGGTTGAGAACATCGACTACATCAACATGGCTGAGAAACTTGACATCGGTACCGTAATCAACAAGAAAAAGATTGCAGCCAGCCATATCTACCAGATGATGCTCGATGCTGATGTCACCAACGTCAAGTGCCTCACGTTTGCCAACGCCGATGTGGCCGAGTTCAACGTGATGGATGGTGCCAGGATCACCCGCAGTCTTGTCAAAGACATATCTCTGCCGCGCGGAGTGACCATCGGCGGTCTTATCCGCAACAAGGAGGCTCTGATTGTTACCGGCAATACCCAGATTCTACCCGGCGACCATGTGGTAGTATTCTGTCTGGAAGGAATGATTAAGACAATAGAAAAGTATTTCAATTGATAAACGTCAAGATAATACATAGGATACTGGGAGTACTGCTACTGATTGAATCAGGCATACTGCTGCTTTGTGCTCTAATCCCTGTGTTCTACGGAGAGGATGACCTGTTCGGATTTATCATGGGCTCTCTCACATCGGGCTGTGTAGGTATGACCGCCCTGTACATCGGTAAGAGCTCCAAGCACAAGGAGGGGGCCATGACGCGCCGCGACGGATATATAGTTGTAGCTCTAAGCTGGGTCCTGTTCTCCATTTTCGGATCGCTTCCATATTACATCAGCGGTTATATTCCATCATTCACGGATGCCTATTTTGAGACCATGTCCGGTTTCACCACCACAGGCGCCACTATCATACAGGATGTCGAGGTGATACCTCACGGCCTGCTGTTCTGGCGCAGCCTTACACAATGGATCGGCGGTTTGGGTATCGTGTTCTTTACGGTAGCAGTACTACCTATATTCGGTGTAGGTGAGGTTCAGTTATTCGCAGCCGAGGCCATCGGACCGACTCACAGCAAGCTCCACCCACGAATCAGTGTCAGCGGCCGGTGGATAATCACGGTATACGTATTGATAACAGTCTTGTGCGCCGTTGCCTTAAGGTTCTGCGGCATGGGAGTATTTGACAGTGTAAACCACGCCCTTACTACTGCGGCTACCGGAGGTTTCTCCACCAAGAATACCAGCATAGCCTACTTCAACTCTCACTCGGTTGAGTATGTAATAACATTCTTCATGTTCCTGTCAGGCATCAACTACGGTCTGCTGTTCTTTGTGATATTCCGCGGCAAGGTACACAAGCTGATTGAGGATACCCAGTTCAAATGGTACCTTATGTTCCTGCTCATATTTACCTTTATAGTAGGCGTAAGCCTTTTCATATCAACCCCCTACAACGGCTCATCGGCATTGCGCAACGCATTGTTCCATGTAACCGCCATTATCACCACCACGGGTTTCACATCGACCGATTATACCCAGTGGCCACCGTTCATTTGGATGACACTTGGTATGTGCATGTATTTCGGCGCCTGTGCAGGTTCTACCACAGGCGGTATGAAATCCATACGCATAGCCATACTGATCAAATCCATGCGCAATGAATTCAACCGCATACTTCACCCCAATGCAATACTGCCGGTACGTGTCAACAACAAGGTCATACCCCCTTCAACCAGGCAGAGTGTATTGACATTCAGCATTTTCTTCTTCGCTCTTGTGTTTGTGGGATGGTTCTTTTATCTGGCTATCGGAATAGACATAGCCGAGGCATACGGTATTTCACTTTCATGTCTCAGCAATATAGGCCTTACCATAGGTTATCACGGATGCAACATCCCCTGGGACGATATGCCGACCATCGGCAAATGGTTCTCAACCTTCCTGATGCTGATTGGCCGTCTTGAGGTTTTCAGCGTCCTTCTTATCATCACTCCCTCCTTCTGGAAGCATAGATAAGAATTCCCTTACATCATTCCCCATTCTCTTATATAACTCACATTCCCTGTAATGTGTATTCTTGCGTATTGCTTCTGTAAGTCCTATCTGGCTATGCTGATAAGCGCTTAGCTCATTGCGGTATTGCTGGTCATGAACTGCAAAACGGCGAATTTCGGCCTCACGCTCCTGCCTGAGTACAGTGCAAACCGGCAACAACAGCTTAAGGATGACATTCTCCATAAGATGGTGCCCTTGCAGAAAAAGATAGGTCTTATCCTCTGTCACTCCCATTGCGGTCAGTTCCTCACGCAAAGCGGCTATCTCAGGGATAGCGTCGGCATAATGGCTCTCCAGCCAGCGTAGTTTCCTGGCGACACGCTCCTGTACACCTATGATCGCCCCCTGAGGACGGCGCACATCAACGCTTTTCAGACGTATGTCGATATTCAGGTCCTGCATGCTGAACTGGTTGTGCAGTTTCTTGCGGTAGAACCATACGTTCCACACAAACAGCGGATATACAGCCTTGGAATAGAGTTCCATGAACGCATTGAAATCTATCAGCCGATGGTCGTTAAGGGTACACTGTACACAAATCTGATGCAGACTGCCCGCCCAGCACTGATAGTTCTCTATAGCATAGGCATAGGTCTGGATTACATACGGACTGCTGATTATCTCCTTTGATGTCTGGGTGGCACCCTGCAGCAGCCAGTCATAGTCACTGTCCACACAGGCTATCAGATTCTTACCCAAACCATTGTGTTCAATACATGAACGCAGGGCCGATTTCTTACCCTTGGTCAGCCCGCCCCGATTGGGCAGCATTATCTGGAAATAGTGCTCCGGAGTCTCAAACTCATCCAGCAGCAGACGCCAGAAAGAGACATCGTCATAACTCTCCACAAAGGCTATGATACGCCCGCGACGCTTATTGGGAAGCAATCTGTCGGCCGCTTCAAAGTAGCGTGAGTTTATGTTATCGGTAAGTCTCTTCATGCCACCGGACTGATCACTTTACCGTAATATCATCCACATCATACACAGCATCCATCCAACCGTCCATGATAAGTGCCGGCGAATGGGTGGTCATTATTATCTGTACATTGGGATTGAGTGAACGCACACGCTGTATCAGCTGCTGTTGCCACTCAATATGAAGGGATATCTCCGGCTCATCCATAAGCAGCACTCCCGGTGTCATATCCTGAACCAGGGTAGTAAGCATTATCACCAGCAGCTGTTTTTCGCCCGATGACAGGCTGTACGGCAATAGCGTCGAACCGAACTGGTCAAACAGTATCTCATTGCTGGTACGGACTATTTTCTTTCCTGTATCGGCAAATAGTTCATCCATAAAGTCCATGAACCTGATCTTGGGAGCCGATATCTCCTGTGCCTCACGGAGCTTGTCCGGATCGCCCGATGTCAGCAGCTGGATGGTGCGGTTACCAATGTTGACCTGATAATCCAGGTAACGGCGCTGCAGTTTATATAACTGCCAGTCCAGTTCCGATACCACACTCTTGTCGGACATCTTCTCCAGAAGGTTGCTGTGCATCAGAGGACGGTCAATACTGCGTATCACGTCATATTTGATCTTTGACGCCCCCTGCGGATAATATTCTATCTGCACCTCAGGGGTCTCATCCTGGCTCTCTCCGGCAAGGTAGTCCAGACGTGCCACGGTCTTGTTAAGGATAGTGCTCTTGCCCGTTCCGTTCACACCGCTCAGGATATTCACGTCAGGACGCAGTTCCCATACTATGTGCTTTCTGCCCCAAAGGGAGTTGATTTCTATACGGCTGATACCGTCGGCATATCCGCTTTCCATATTGACAGGTTTTTTGTTTGCCGTAAAAGTAATAAAAAAAGAAGAGTTACCGGAAGGTATCTCTTCTCTTTTTTGGCGGCGCGTGATTCACATCAAACGAAACCCAATGATATTTATAAAAAGGACTATCTATCTTATAGTGGCAAATGCTCCACAGCCATGCTGTTTTGCAATTGCGGTACAAAGATATTCTTTATTTTTTATTTTGTATATTATTGAGGGGTATTTAAGTGATTTTTACAGATTATAACACTTAATACACATAAAATAGGTCAAAAACCGAATATTTATTCAGCAATAATCAGTTCGTCAAGCAATTTAATGTAAGCAGGCACTGCATTCTCCAACTCTGACAACCCGATGTACTCATCGGCAGTATGTGATCGGGCCGAATCACCAGGACCCATCTTGAATGACGGGCAGTCCAGGACAGCCTGATCCGAAAGCGTTGGCGAGCCGTATGGAACCAGCCCCATGCTTACAGCCTTGCGTATTATGGGATGACTTGCATCTATCCTTGATGAATTCAGGTTAAAAGAACGGGCCTGAACATCGCACCACTCCGGTAAAAGTCCTTTTATTATTTCAAAAACCTCATGATTGGAGTACATTTCATTAGTGCGGACATCGGCCGTAAATGAGCATGTATCAGGGATTACATTATGTTGTGTTCCGGCATTTATCATCGTAATGGTGAACTTGACCGGTCCCAGCAGATCGGAAACCTTATCAAACTTGAATGCGCGGAGTTTTTCAATCAACTCAGTAGCCCTGTAAAGAGCATTGATACCCTCATTACGTGCAGCATGACCGGCCTTGCCGTGAACGGTAAAATCCAGCACCATCAGGCCCTTCTCGGCCACTGCGGGCTGCATACCGGTAGGCTCACCTATCAGTGCCACATCCACCTTGGGAAGGCTCTGCACGGCCAGTTTCATTCCGTTCTGTCCGTTACGCTCCTCCTCGACCGTAGCCAGGAACAGGGTATTGTAAGACTGCTCCTTCCTGTCCAGCTCATAGAACGTATAGAGCAGTGACACCAGCCCCGCCCCGTCATCATTGCTGCCCAGTCCGTACAGACGGCCGTCCTCAATGGTAGGAGTGAACGGATCCCTGATCCAGCCTGCAACCGGCTTTACGGTATCCATATGGCTGTTGAGCAGAATAGTAGGCTTGGCGAGATCATAACTGTGGCCATAGCACAAAAGATTAAGCCCTATGCACTCGGGCTTGTAGCCATGACTCTCCATATCGGCCTTCAATATGGCCGATACCTCCTGCTCCGAACCGGTGGTTGACGGAGTGGCAATGAGCCGCTTAAGCAGTTCCAGTTGTTCCATATGCGCAAAGGTATGCAGATTTATGAAAATTCGCCTTTTTCACGGGCGGAAAGGTCCCGTATCATACTGACGGCAAACGGCAGAGCCAGGCTGAATGTAAGCAGATCGGCCGTAGCCATTGTGGCCTCCAGGCCCTGCAAGCCCCAGATGGCAGGCATTATAAAGAGCGTGGGATAAAACGCTATTCCGTGACGCATCATAGCCAGCAATGTGGCACGTCCGGTTCGGCGTATATTCTGCAGCAGCATATTGGTTGGAGTGGTAAGTCCCACTAACGGGAAAGCCACGCACTGCCAGCGCAGCACCACCGTTCCAATCCGTATAAGTTCCGGATCCTCATCACGGAAGAAAGCAATTATCTCAGGTGCAAATATCCATCCCGCTGCCGATGTAACCAGCAGTATTACCACGCATAATCCTATTGTAAAAAGGTAAGACTCCCTTACTCTGCCATATAGTTTTGCACCCCAATTGAATCCGCACACTGGCTGGAATCCCTGACCCACGCCCAGAATCACCGCCATCGCGGTCTGCATAACACGCGCCACCACGGTAAACGCTGCAATGGTCGATGCCTCCTGCCCCTCCAATGCATAGCTTGCAGCCGCCCAGTTCATACATATGGCCGATATGCTGGACAGAGACTGACGCATCAGCGACGGCAGTCCGCCCGCCCCGATCTCGCGGTAACGCTCCAGTGACGGAGCAAAGTTGCGCAGACTTATATGTACGTTACCCGGCAGTGTGGTAGCCCACAGCAACAGGCACCACGATATGAACTGACTGATCAGTGTAGCCAATGACGCGCCGCTAACTCCCATCCCCAACCGGTTTATCAGCAGCCAGTCAAAGAATATGTTCAGCACCATTCCCACCGCAATGCCAATCATTGCCAGCATGGCATTGCCCTGCAGACGCAACTGGTTGTTTAGCGTCATCTGCGATATCAGGAACGGAGTTGCAATCAGAATCCACTGGAGGTAGGCGTTTGAGTAAGGCACCACATCGGGCGTAGCACCTAAAAGACGTGACAGAGGCGTCACAAAAAGCATGCCCAGCACCATAAAGACAATACCTATCAGGAACGATGACAGGAATCCCGTAGCCGCCATCTTGCCTGCGCCCTCGGCATCGCGGGCACCCAGCGCACGGGACATGTAGTTGCCCGATCCGTGCCCAAAAAAGAATCCCGTAGCCTGTATGAGTGACTGATATGCGAAAGCCACACCCACACCCGCCGTAGCGACTGTGCTGATGTGGCCCACAAACCATGAATCCACAATATTGTAGATGGCTGATATGGACATACTGATAATGGTAGGCACCGCCAGGCTCAGAACAAGCCGTGGAACCGGAGTCTCCGTGAGCCTGCGGTATCGCGCCTCACTCCTCAGTATGTCATTATTGTCGTTGTGCACCAGAATCTTTTTCCTGGCACAAAATTACTCATTATTTGTAATACTCCATGCTTTCAGGAGTCCATGACATCACCACTGAGTAATGTCCCTCCACCTGTGAGCGGGAGTAGTCCAGGAATACCTTGAGTGACTTGTCAAAGAGGTCAGGAGTCTCGATGGAGTCACGCAGAAGCAGGGTGCTCATTACGCAGTAGGCTGCACTCTCCATCAGGCGGCGTCCGCAGAAGTCATTTACCTCAGTATCCTTCTGGTCCAGCACATGAGCGGTCATTGCATCCAGCTTCTCTACCATTGCGCTGATGGCTGTCTTGCTCTCTGAGTCAGGCAGTGTAGCCAGCATATCCTTCACATACTGTGAATATACACCGCTGGTCACATAGCGCAGAGCGGCTACTACCTGAAGCTGTGTGGTGCCCTCATAGATTGAAGTGATACGTGCGTCACGGTACAGGCGCTCGCAGGCATAGTCACGCATAAATCCCGAACCTCCGTGTATCTGTATACAGTCATATGCGTTCTGGTTGGCAAACTCACTGGTCATACCCTTTGATATGGGAGTAAGTGCATCGGCCAGACGGCTGTAACGCTTGCTCTCCTGACGCTCCTCGGGGGTAAGAGTGCGTGTTTTGGAAATTGCATCCAGTGACTTGTAGATATCAACGTAACGTGATGTCTCATACAGCAGTGAGCGTGAAGCCTCAATCTTGGCCTTCATCACTGCCAGCATCTGATAAACTGCCGGGAATGTGTCAATGTTACGGCCAAACTGGCGGCGCTCTGCAGCGTATGCCACAGCCTCACGCCATGCGGCATCCTGAATGCCCACGCTCTGTGTTGCGATACCCAGACGGGCTCCGTTCATCAGGGCCATAACATACTTGATAAGTCCCAGACGGCGGTCGCCGCAAAGCTCTGCACGGGCGTTGTTGAACACCAGCTCGCAGGTGGGTGATCCGTGAATACCCATCTTATCCTCAATACGGCGTACGTTCACGCCGCCGTTACGCTTGTCATAGATAAAGAGTGACAGTCCGCGGCCATCGGTGGTACCCTCCTCGCTGCGGGCCAGTACCAGGTGGATGTCGCTGTCACCGTTGGTTATGAAGCGCTTAACGCCGTTCAGACGCCAGCAGCCGTTCTCCACATCCTCGGTTGCCTTGAGCATCACGCTCTGCAGGTCACTACCTGCATCAGGCTCGGTCAGGTCCATTGACATGGTGGCACCATTGCTGGCCATCTTGAGGTATTTCTCTTTCTGCTCGGGGCTGCCAAACTCGTTGATGGTATCGGCGCATGACTGCAAACCCCATACGTTCTGGAACGATGCATCGGCTCTGGAAATCATCTCACAGACGGCGCTGAATACGGTTACAGGCATATTCAGACCGCCGTACTGACGGGGCAGTCCGAATCCGGACAGACCGGCCTGGTGCATCACCTTGAGGTTCTGCGCAGTACCCTGAGAGTACTGTACGCGGCCGCCGCTGCAGTGTGAGCCTTCACGGTCAACACTCTCGGCATTGGGAGCGATTACCTCATCGCATACACTTCCGGTCAGTTCCAGCACGCGGTCAAAGTTGTCCATGGCATCAGCCAGGTCCTTGGGGGCATAGTCATACTTGCCGGCCTCGGCATAGAAATTCTCCTTAAGCTCCACTATGCGCTCCATGAGCGGAGAGTGCATGCGGGCACTGAGTTCAGGGGTATCCTTATAATTGTTCATTTTGAAATCTCCTTTAAGTTACGGATCAGTTTGGGAATCACATCCTCCACGCGGCCGGTCACAACGTAATCGGCAATGGCGTTGATGGGAGCGTCGGGATCCTGGTTGATAGACATGATGAGGCTGCTCTCGCGCATACCTGCTATGTGCTGGATCTGGCCCGATATACCGCAGGCAATATAAAGCTTGGGTCTTACGGTGATACCTGTCTGACCTATCTGGCGGTCATGATCCACAAAACCGGCATCCACTGCGGCACGGCTGGCACCCACCTCGGCGTGCAGCACATCGGCCAGTTTGAAGAGCATGTCAAAACCCTCACGGCTGCCCATTCCGTAACCGCCGGCCACTACTATGCTGGCGCTGTCCAGATGGTGTGAGGGTTTCTGCATGTGGCGCTCTATCACGGTCACTGCCAGATCGGCCTGGCTGACGTAATCGGCCACCTTATGCTTAACAATCTCACCCTTATAGTCTGCCTTGAGTATCTCATTCTTCATCACACCCTGACGTACGGTCGCCATCTGCGGACGGTGGTCGGGGTTGACGATGGTGGCAATGATATTGCCGCCGAATGCGGGACGTATCTGGTAGAGCAGGTTCTCATAGACCTTACCGGTCTTCTTATCCTCATACTCACCTATCTCAAGGTTAGTGCAGTCAGCAGTAAGTCCGCTGCCCAGGGCCGATGATACACGCGGGCCCAGGTCACGGCCTATAACGGTTGCGCCCATGAGTGCAATCTGCGGCTGCTCCTCCTGGAACAGTTTTACCAGGATTGCTGAATGGGGTGCTGTGGTATAAGGTGCAAGGCTCTTGTCATCAAAGACGTGCAGTACATCTACTCCGTAGGGGAGTATCTGCTTATCTATGCTGTCCAGACCGCTGCCTATGGCAATGGCCTCAAGCTTGACGCCCAACTGGTTGGCAAGTGAACGGCCCTTGGTGAGCAGTTCCTGACTGACGGGAGCCACCTGGACTCCTTCCAGTTCGCAATATACGAATATGCTGTTCATGGCTTATCCTATTATATGGTTTGTGGCCAGTTCCTCAATCAGAGCGGCTATCTCCTTTTCATCGGCACCATAGCGCTTGCTCTCCTTGGCCTGGAATACAATGTTCTCAATCTTCTTTACCTTGGTGGGCGAACCTGACAGTCCGCACTTGGCGGGATCGGCGTTTACATCGGCCACGGTCCATGCGGGTACGTCGTAGTTCTTGCGGCCCATCAGAAGGCGTGCGTTACGCGGGCGGCAGGGGGCGGCGCTTCCGTTCACGGTGAGCAGGCAGGGCAGCGGAGCCTTTACGGTCTCCACACCACCGGTGATGACGCGCTTTACGGTAACGCTCTTGCTGTCCATGTCAAGGATCTCCTCAACGTATGTTATCTGGTTCAGACCCAGTTTCTCGGCCACCTGAGGACCCACCTGGGCGGTGTCACCGTCAATTGCCTGACGGCCGCCTATTATGATATCAAACTTGCCTATCTTGCGGATTGCGGTTGACAGGGCGTATGATGTAGCCAGTGTATCGGCACCGGCAAACAGGCGGTCGGTCAGAAGATAACCGCCGTCGGCACCGCGATATACACCCTCCATCACTATCTCTTTTGCTCTCTCAGGACCCATTGTAAGCATTGTCACTGTACTGCCGGGAAAGCGGTCCTTGATGGCAAGGGCCTGCTCCAGTGCATTTAGGTCCTCCGGGTTGAACACTGCCGGAAGTGCGGCACGGTTAATGGTGCCGTCGGCATTCATGGCGTCCTTACCCACCTGACGGGTATCGGGCACCTGCTTTGCCAAAACTATTATATTGAACTTTTCCATAGGGGTAGCAAAGATACGGATAATGCTACCCTTAACCTTTTGGGGAATTTGACAAAACGGGGCGTTTTGCACAGTCATTCTCATTTTGTAAACTACGCCGAGTGCCCCGGTTTCAGGACGCAACGTTCCGAGGCTACTCCGGACCTTTCCGGACCCTAAACGGCGAACTCGGCATTTTTAGTCCCCTGCGGGGCCTAACATGCCTCAAACATGCGCCGTTCTTAACGGGATCCTCCAAGGCCCTCCGCTTAACGCCTCTGCACTGATGGTCCTAAAAACGGGCACTCGGCTCCTGCAAGGAGAAACAGAAGCGTAGTTATTCCCAGAAATGAACCCATCTCTGCTCTTCCTCAGGGAGTTGCTGCATATCGGCCTTGTAGGCGGGGTTGGGGATATACCAGGAGGTGGATTCGTAAAAGTCCTGCAGCTCCTTGGAGTTGAATATGTAGCCTCTGTAGGCAAAGGGCAGGTTCTTCAGGATCCGACGCTGCTCTGGAGTATAGGTGTCAAATGCGGCTTCACTCCTATCCTTTTTCAAGTAATAATCTGATATGACCAATGGGTAGAACTTGCTCTTAACGGTTGATAATATGTTATCGGCCGATGTATTATCTGCTCTAAAATCAAAACTCATGGAGAGATCGAATATATAAAGATCTCCATCCGGATGGAAATTCTCCTTATGAAACTTTATGCCGCCTTGACTGACATGGAATTCTGAGTATTCCTTTCCATCACTGACGGTGTTTACCGTGTATTTGCCTTTGCCTGGGAAAGACCATTGGCTGGCGCTCTCAAAGAATGCTGGTGATATATGGAATGATGTTCGGTCACCCATGTTGACAATCAGTGTAAAGTCATCAATCTGGTGGTTTGCCCAGCGATTGGCGGCAGTTAGGACGTATGGAAAAAAATATGCATAACCTTCAAATCCCTTATCGGAATACTCTTGTCTGTACGATAAATCAAAATCATATGTATGTTGTATGATATTCAGCCCAGGGCGGAACTGGGCATTGAAATGATAAACATAGTCACTGATAGCTTCGGGGGCTTCCATCTCGGCCAGTTCCTTCTTATACTGTTCAATAGGCATTCCTTCTATGTGCCCGTCTTTGAAATAGCCGTAGGATACTTTGCGGCCGGACTCAAAGTGGCGATCCACAGGTGTGACAGTGTAGTTTAAGGACTCGCCGTTCATGATGACCTTGAAGTTCTTTATGCACGGATGTTGCGGGAATGAATCTTGTGGTGCAGAGCCACCGCCATCAGCTTCAAAACCTACAAGCACCTCTTTTGCGGCAGTCGGATTGTAGAATTCATAATAGACGGTTACCTGAATTTTATCCTCTTCACGGTTCAACGTAAGAACCTCCTTCTGTACCCGGATATCTGTTTCAGTGATTGGAATCAAATGGTTGCCTTCAGCATAAAAAACTCCGTCATTGGCGTACGCTACGGCTACAGAAATAAGGCAAACAATAAAGGAAAGGACTCTTCTCATCACAGGTTATTTATAGGGTTGTTCCGCGAATATACTAAAATATCGCTAAAACTTACTCCTCAAGCATTGATTTCTGGTTCTGGCGCTCCAGTTCGTGGAAATCGGAGCCGGTCTTGACCTTGGCTATGGTGGCTATTACGGCGTTGTAGAGTTCGCTGCCCTCACGATAATCGCCGGGGCAGGCAAAGTTTACGCGGCCACGGTGCACCAGGTTGCGGGCCTGGGCGCGGCTGGAATCGTTGCAGGGTTTGTAAATGGCTATTGAGTGGCCTCCCTCGCTCTTTACTATGCGCATGCTGGGTATGTCAGTCTCTCCGTCACCCAGGTAAATCATATTCTGGAACGGGACCGGACGGCCCTCATCGGGCATTGAATCATTGATCTGGGCATTACGCCAGATATCGAGTATGCCCTTGTTTATCATGAATATGAACTGTGTCTTGGAGGTAAAATCCACTGCCACGGCGGGCCAGACTGCCTTGTCGTTCTCATACATGAACGAGCAGGCGTATATCTGCTTGAAGTATTTTGCTATCGATGTTCCCTCAATAAGTTCCTTAAGGCCCGATGATATTATGTAGTGCTCCACATTAACTCCCATCTCGGCACCCTTGCGGTTGATCAGATCGAACCACTGCTCCACTCCGGGAAAGAACCCTATTCCGCGTCCGAACTCCACGAACTGCTGGCGGCGGATGCTGATACCGTTCTCCTGGGCCTTATCCACCATCAGCTTCATATAAGCCAGGATGGTACTGGACTGCTGTTTTTGGGCCAGGCCGTGTGATGCCTTCCAGAATGACTCCTTATCGGTCAGTCCTATGGCATCCATAAAATCATACTCCTGCATATATGACGGAGACAGCGTTCCGTCAAAATCATACATCAGCGCTACTGTGGGTCTATCCATGCTGTTCTGTTTTAAGGAATACAAAGATAATTATAAACTATGTATTGTGTTACGGAATGAACAGGTATACAATAGGGACGTTTCACCTTGTATCTTACACACAATCAGTTTGAGTCTTGATATATGGCGATATTGTATCCTTCCAGACTGTCGTTACCAGTGGCTCAGTGGATTTGTTTTGGAAGGACAACACCGTTTCGGCTATTTCCTGCACTATCTCTTTCGCCCCACTTATGTCATTGCCTTCTGCTAATCTGATGAATTGGGGCATAGTGATATTTCTGTTGCATTCTTCAATTGTCATGGCATGTCTGTCACTACGGAACGGATTCTGCAGATTTACGGTGAATGTCACATCGTATGCCGGTGACAGATTCCATTTGCCATCGGGTGTCAAGATAAATGAGAAGTTCTTGTCATGGTCATCGCATACTCCTGTAAGGTAATTGAATACCACCCTCCGGAACATCTGGTCTATCTGAGCGGCCGGAAGATGCAACATACGGCAAGTCCTGAAGATATCTTCATAAGAATAAACAGGCCCGCACAATGCCTGTAGGGTGGCAGTGTGCTGTTTCTGTCCGTTTTTTCTGTCAAATCTTTCGGTCAGGAAATGATTGACTCCCTGAACCGGCAGCAATAGGGATTTCTCCATTGTTATTCCACAACTCTTGGCCATCAGATAATAGTTGTACTCCACTTCGGCAGTCGGCCAGTTATCTGAATCACGGAACTTGAGGATATACTGCGTAAAATTGTCAGGAAGCAGTACCTGTCCAGATCTGACCTCTTTCGTATCCCAATTAATTGCAACAATAGCTTTAGGATGTTGCCCTCCGGCACTCATTCCAACTGACATCAAATCATTTATACGTGTATCCGATGACAGTTCAATTGAAACATCCTCTCTGGATTCCTGTATAGCTCTTGCCAATGAATAGAGTTCATCAAGTAGAATGACATCATCAGTAGCATGGCTATATAGTTGCGGTTCAAATTCAAAAGCTCCCATTCCGCGGCTTCCGATGAATGCAAGTTTATCAACAGAACTTATTTCTGACCTGTGCAAATGATTCTTCTCTATCCAGGCAGAGAAGACCTTATTGCCCCAATCATCCGGTAGAGAACCGCTCAGGAATCTTGGCAGACCATCATATTCTGTGGCTCTACATAAATCTGACAGACCTTTTTGAACAATGTATTTAGAAAGGCTGTATGGACCCAGAGGATCTGGATCCAGTCCTAAAAGATGAAAGTCAGGATTAAAAGACACTACTGCACCCAGTTTCCCGAACCTGGGTTTATATCCGCCTCTCCATTCAAGCAGACAGACCTCATGTCCCCACAATCTAACGCTTACTATATTGTTTTTCATTATTTTCTCTTGCTTGCTCTTTGTCTTTGATTACGTATTGAGCGTTTGTCATACAGGCTTTCCGGCATATCAGGGATGACATCGGCAATGTTTTCAAGTAACTGTAAGGCACGCATAAGTGCAATGAATTTGTTAAGTCCAATGGAACCGAACTCTCCACTTTCAAAACGCACCAATGTCATAACAGAAACTCCGCTCTGTTCTGATACTTCCTTTTGGGTAAGATTCAGAGCGATTCTATAATTTTTGAACCTCTTTCCAAGATCAACGGATATGTCACTGTTTGACAATCCGTACAATTCCAGATCCTCAATTGTATTATTCATGGCGCAAATATACAAATATGATTAGTTACAAACAAATATTTATATTAATTTTTCAGATACAATATACTAACACTACAAAACTGTTGCATTTGAATTTGGATGTGCGGGATATCAGATCTATTAGGCAACTGTCAAGGAATGAGCAGGGAGGAGTCACCGTAGCTGAGGAAACGGAAATCGTGGCTCAGGGCGTAACGGTAGATGGTTTTCCAGTCGCCGTTTACAAAGGCCGATACAAGCAGCAACAGCGTGCTCTGCGGCTGATGGAAGTTTGTGACCATCATCTTCACAATATGGCACTTTTAACTCGGAGCAATGATTATCTGGGTGCTTGTCTTAAGCACATCCAAGACTGTTGTGCGTGGGACAAAAAGGGATGAAATCCGTTTGCCGTACGTTTGCGTGTGATAATCAGCAAAAAAGAGAATAATAGTCTGGATTTCTTTTACTGAACCTGTACTTACGTTTCCTGATTGCATCGGCAGTTACGTTACCCAATAGCTTTGCAACCAGTTCATTCTTAAAGTTCATAGCTGACAACAACAACGTCAGGGACTCTTCTGTATCTATTCCGGGATACTCTATCTGCATATCTGCAATAGTATCGCTGAATGAGTGCTTGATGGTTTCAATGACCATAGCCTTCTTGCTGGAGTCCAGTTCTTGACCTAAGGAATCGGATGTAAGTGTTCTGAACGCTTCACTATTATAAAAGTACTTCTTGTTTATTTCTATCCTGTGCCGATACAGATTCATCAGTACGGCACGCGCCTCGGGGTCAGTTTGGGACTGTTCTCTTACCCTGGATTCAAGAATGGAGATACTGCTTCGGCGTATTTCCTGTTCCAATCTGATAAGTTCCTCCTGTTTTTCTATAATGCGTTTCTTCTCCCTGTTCTTGAACAGGACGTATATAAGAACCGTAATAATGGTTATGGCAATGAAAGAGAATATGCAAATCAGGACAAAGCGCTTATGCCTGCCCTGCATTTTCTCTTCCTTAAGTTCTTCTTTGTGCAGGTACTGCAAATCCATTATCTCCCTGGAATCAGACTGCTTAACCATCTCGATTGAATCTCGAAGTTCGGAGTATTGCTGATGCCACATAAGGACTTCGGCGGCATTGCCTTTTTTAGCCGAAATCTCTGCCAATCTATCATATATTATTATCCTGGCGTTGGCATCTGATATGTCGGGGATTGATTTTTTGAAGTATATATACGCGGAATCTAAATCTTCTGAATAATAAAACGAGGTGGCTTTCATATTGTTGTAAGCTCCCGGTGGTATCTGATGACTCTGACTGTCTCCTTGTAACAAACTTCTTATGGTAACTACCCGGAACGTAGTATCGCTTTGATTCTCAAATGATGAAGTATTATATCTTGGGATTTTAAAAAGAGTGTCTGTTCTAGTATTTTCAGCTTCAGAGACTTCATTAAGGATAAAAGAGAACTGTGATGACTTTTCGTCCGTATTCTGCACATTTGGATCCTTTAGTCTGGATAAGGCGGAGAAAACACTTGCATAATGTGACAACGATGAATCCTGAATTCTGTCAGCATTGATCCTGCATTTGTAGAATTCATCATAGGCACAGTCATACATCTTTTTTTCGTAATAGCGGCTACCAAGGTTCTTCTCAGTCAGCGCATAGTATCTGACAAGCGTATCCGGGAAGAGGTCTTTAGCCTTGAGGTATGCGTAGATGGCAGCATGATTGTTTTTCATTCTGGAATACACGCACCCTTGTGAGTACCATGCCAAGGCTGCGTGATAACCCTTGCGTCTGGAACCATAATAGTCTGTGGCGGTTATTATAAGGCTGTCTGACGAGAATGGCCTTCCCAATTCATAATCAATCTGAGTCTTAAGTATGGCATACAGTGCGTTGTCACGCTGGGTTTTTGGCATCGGAAGGGACATAAGGACTGAATCAGCAGTTTGTGGATCTGTTACCATCAACTTTTCAACCACTTTCAGGTCACTTTGGTAATTACTGCATGAAAAAAGGATCAAAACCCATAATATGTTCAAAATGACAAAGACTCCTCCGCTAACCCTCATAACTATGACGTTTTTTATCTACAAATTTATATTATAACTGTATTTATCCTTTTTTTAGAGAGTTAAATAGTTTCCCATTACATCAAGATGCATTGCTTTTGTGTCACATTTTAGGGTCCCATACAGGACGGACAGATTGACCATAGGAGCGGTCTCCTTGATAGGAACTTGCTACACTTAAAGGGAAAATCAGACTATATGCTCCGTAACAACCTCTTAAATCAAGATTGCAAGTCCAGTAACATCCGCAATAACCTTCTCCATATATCTTATTGCCAGTACGGAATCCACCTGCTGGCAAGAAAATGAAACGATCCGTGTATCCAGATTTTTTACTGGAAACCTTGAATCCTTTTACGCGCTTCAGCGTTGTCCATTCCCAAGTACAATTTTCTATCAGTTCTTGTATTTCTGTAAATGAAGGAATACGCCATGCGCCACCCCAATCTACATGTGCAACATCATCTTCTGGTTTTAAATATTTGTGATTATCTACCCGACCTCTTAAGCTGTCTGTATTGTATTTTGTAAACTTCACGTCATCAGAATTATTACCATCTTGCCAAAATTTATAACTCTTCCATGTAAAATAAAAGTATTTTTCTTTGGTCTCTCCCCAAGCATAGTAAATGCCACGCTGGTGAGGTTTTTTAGCGCCGACATTACAAGTAGCCCATTTAACACTGAGTCCCAAATCAACACATTCATGCCCATTCTCTATATCTACATAAGACTGTGGGCTTATTGAAAGAGGAAATAGTATTGAAATAATAATTATCTTTATCCTTAACCCCATTCCTCTTTTATGCGACATAACTAATTGTTTTGTTTACAAAAATAGGTGCAATATGCCATAAAAAGGATGTGGAGTGTGGGACAAAAATAGGACAAATGCCGTTTGCCTCATGTTTGGCGCGTGATAATAAGCAGAAACCGCTACTTCCGTTTCCTGATTGCATCGGCAGTTACGTTACCCCAAAGCTCTGCAACCAGTTCATTCGTAAAGTGATATGTAGGCCGGAGCTAAGGAATGAGCAGGGAGGAGTCACCGTAGCTGAGGAAACGGAAACCGTGGCTCAGGGCATAGCGGTAGATGGTTTTCCAGTCGCCGTTTACAAAGGCCGATACAAGCAGCAACAGAGTACTCTGCGGCTGGTGGAAATTCGTGACCATCATCTTTACGATGTGGTACCTGTAACCCGGTGCAATTATGATCTGGGTGCTGGTCTTGAGCACATCCAGATGATGACGGTCCAGGTAATCCAGTATCTGCTGGAGAGCTTGGACCGATGTCATTGTTGGATTGGTCTCATAAGGAGTCCACTGCTTGACATGCATATCATCCTCAGTGGCATCGGGATGTGCGGACCGATGTGGTACCCACAGCAATGGTCTGACCGCCGTGAGCAATCAGTTTCTCAATGGTAGAGCGCTTTACCGCAATGAACTCGGTATGCATTTCATGCCCGCTTATCTCCTCCGACTTGACCGGACGGAAAGTACCAGCACCCACATGCAGAGTCAGCTCCTCACGGTCAATCCCATGAGCATCCAGATCCCGGAGCACCCGCTCAGTAAAATGCAGACCGGCAGTAGGAGCCGCCACGCTACCCTTAATCTTGGAATAAACAGTCTGATAAGTAGTCTTATCGCTCTCCTGTGACTCCCTGTTCAAGTAAGGAGGAATAGGAATCTCACCCACAGCCTCAAGCAACTCAGCCCAACTTACACCACCGTCCCAACAGAAGTCAATCCTGTGACTGGTTTCATGCAACGCCCCGCGACGAGCCTCAAGAGTTATTGTCTTATCGCCTATCTGAACAGTATTGCGCAGTACGGGAGTATCCTCCTTCCACCGCTTAAGGTTACCCACCAGACAGTACCAACTACAGCGCTCAGTCTGAGTGAACATAACCTGATAATCCGACGGATCAGCCGGCTCCAGAAGGAAAATCTCAATCAAAGCCCCCGTAGATTTAGGCCCACCCGTAGCCTCCTTGCGGAAATGAAGCCGCGCCTGAATAACCTTTGTGTTATTAAACACCATCATATCCCCCGACGGCAGATACAGAGGAAGATTACGGAAAACATCCTCACTAACCACCCCCTGCCTGTACACCAACAGCTTTGAACTGTCCCTCTCAGCCAAAGGAAACTTAGCAATCCGCTCATCCGGAAGCGGATAATTGAACTCACTTATCTTAATATGTTTTACGCTCTCCTCCATTTGCGCCAAAAAAAAAAGAAAAATATGATAATGTCCATTTGCGCCTGCAAAGATAGCAAAATATGATAATGCTTCAGTTTGCAGGAGCCGAACCTTCAGTTCGGGGACCATCGTGGAGAGGCGTAAGCGGAGCCGCCTGGAGGATCCCGTTAAGAACGCCGCTTCGTTTAACGACGGTTAGGCCCCGTAGGGGACTAAGACGGAGGCGTTCGGCGTTTAGGGTCCGGAAGGGAGGCGGAGTAGCCTCGGAGCGTTGTGTCCCCGAACTGAAGGTTCGGCGAGGCGTAGTTTTTACGTCAATACCCCCAAAAAAGTAATCCGGAATGCTCTCCCCAATTATTCTGCAACAGCCAGCGTAAAAACACTAACTTTCAAATCAGGAATCCCAGCCTCCATAACATCAATAAGAGAGCATAAGGTAGCACCGGTGGTAATCACGTCATCAACCACCAGCACATGTTTCCCCGCCAGCAGTGAGGGATCAGTAACTTGAAACAAATCCTGAGCATTATTCCACCGCTGGTACTTGCCCAGTCCAGCCTGCTTGGAATGAGCCCGGACACACTTTACCGCATTATTGACAATGGGAAGCCCCGTAGCCTGCCTAATTCCCTTAGCAATGTAGGAACACTGGTTATACCCTCGTTTAATCTCCTTCCAGTAGGTAATTGGCATAGGTACAATACAATCTACACCCGCAAAGAACCCCTTATCCATAAGTTCCTTAGCCCCGATAGCCCCCAGCCACTGTCCCACCCTGGGGTGATGCCAGTACTTAAGATGGAACAGGATATTGCTGTACTCACTGTCCTTGTCATAAATAAACATGGACGAAGCCCTGACCAGACTCCTTTCGGCCAGAAGCATCCGTTCCGTAGGATTGATAAGGTTCATATCATACTCCAGCCTTGGCATACCCAGATAGCACGAAATGCAGAGCTGCTCCTCGGACGGATCCAGCCTGCGCCCGCACACCTTGCAGTAGCGCGGGAACACAAACTCAAACAGCATTCTCACAAGCCCCGGCCTGTGAAAACGGCAAACATCCTCATCCATAGTTTAACAGTCAATGTCGGGAGTATCGGACATGCTTAGAACCCGGCGCACAAGGGCAGGCTCGTATCCTCGACTGCAGACAGATTTCATGGTCTTGATCTTTCGCTCATACTCAGTGGCACCCTTGGTCTGGCGGTAACGTGAGGCAACAACATCCTTAATGGCAGCCATGTACTCATCCTCATCGATAGAGGCCAATGCCGCATCGGCCACACCGGTAGGGATACGTTTCTGCCAGAGAGCCTGCGCAATCTTGGCCCGTCCCCACTTGGCAAACCGCACCTTGTCATGAACAAACGCAGCGGCATAACGGGACTCATCAATGTACCCCTCCTTAATCAGATACTTGATTATGCGCTCAATATCAGTGCTCTCCGCCTTACGGCGTTCCAGCATCTGCCGCACCTCAAGGCAGCAGTGCTCCGCCCCCGAGCAGTATCGCTCGGCCAGTGTCTTTCCTTCAGATTCAGTCATAGTAAAGCTTTTATCATTCGTTGTTTTCCAAAAATATCCTTACGCAATTCAATATTATGGTATCCCGCTTCTTCCAGCATCTCCTTTAAGGCCGATGCCTCCAGCGGGTTGATTTCAAAAAACAGTTTGCCGCCCGTAACAAGGGCTTTTTTTCCAAACTCCGCTATTGCCCGATAAAACAGAAGCGGATCATTATCGGACACGAACAGTGCCAAGTGAGGCTCATAATCCAGCACCGTATCCTCCATCTGAGCCTTCTCGGACCCCATAACATAAGGAGGATTGCTCACAATCACATCGAACCTGCAATCCTGTTCAGCCTTAAGGATATCAACCTTTCTAAACTCGACCTCAGTACCATTAAGAGTATTGTTATCGCGGGCCACTTCAAGAGCGCCCTCACTGATATCCCATCCCTGCACCTTCCAACCCGGAAGACGGTGAGCCAGACTTATGGCTATGCATCCGCTGCCGGTACCCACGTCCAGCAGAGAACCTGACAGAGTTGCATCCCCTGCCACCCAATCTACAAGCTCGGCTGTCTCGGGACGCGGTATCAGCACCCGTCCATCGACTTTAAAAGTCGACCCACAAAAAGGTGTTGAACCAATCACATACTGTAAAGGCTCGCCTTTAGCCAAACGATGCAAAGCCCTATCCAGCTTTTCCGTATCTGCCGTCAGTTTTTCTTTGGTATAAAAAGAGACGGCACTGATGCCCAGATACTCCAGACACAGTGCCTTCTTTATGGTTTCAAGCTCTGCCGCAGCATACCGGCCGCCCAAAGCGTCTTCTATGCGCTGCAGAATCTCTTTCATAGGATTTATGCTATCTCAAGTGCCACCTTCATCATGTTGGTAAAGCTGCTGCGACGCTCCTCGGTCGATGCATACTTGCGGTGAACCAACTGGTCCGATATGGTGCATATGGTCAGCGCCTTCTTGCCCGATGCGGCAGCGTTGATATAGAGTCCGGCCGATTCCATCTCGACTGCCTTCACTCCGAACTTACCCCATTTCATCTGCTTGTCGGACTCATCGTAGAACACATCGGCACTGTAAATGTTACCCACCTGAAACGGGAATCCGTTCTCACGGGCCACACGTGCGGCACTCTCCAGCAGGCCGAAATCGGCTATCGGCGCAAACCTGGCAGGGAATCCGTACTGATGTCCGTAATCGGAGTCAGTGCAGGCAGCCTGGGCAAAGAGCATATCGCCTATCTTCATATCGGCTGTAAGGGCACCTGCCGTACCTACCCTGATGATGTTCTCAACATCAAAGAAGTTGAACAGCTCGTAAGAGTAGATACCTATTGATGGGATACCCATTCCGTGACCCATAACCGATACACGCTTGCCCTTGTAAAGACCGGTATAACCCAGCATTCCGCGAACCTCATTAAAGAGTTTGGGACTGTCCAGATACTTCTCGGCAATGAACTTGGCACGGAGAGGGTCTCCGCACATTATCACAGTCTTGGCTATATCATCATACTGCGCTGCGATATGAGCCGTGGGGGTGTCTTCTCTACTCATAAGCCTTAAATTTTTTCCTCGAGTGCCGGCGAAACCAGGCAACCCTCTATGTAATCAATCTTTTTTACCGGACCGGCAGCGGGAGCCACTATAACCTTGTGTCCCTCAGTGCTGATACGGCCCTCTGAGAACCACTGCAGTGCCTGCGGGAAAATGCGGTGCTCCATGCGGTGAATCTGCGCCTCCAATTCGTCAACCGTACCGTTTACCGGCACGCCAGCCTGAATGATAACAGGACCCGCATCAAGTTCCGGAGTTACCAGATGGACCGAGCATCCGGTTATCCTCACTCCATGCTCGTATGCATCGACAATGGCCGTAGCGCCCTTAAAACTGGGAAGCAAAGCCGGATGCAGATTAAGGATACGGCCTTCATAAGCATTCACGAATACCTCACTCAGAATCCTCATCCAACCGGCCAAAGCAATGGTGTCAACATCATATTTCTTAAGGGCATCAACCTTGTCTGTCTTCTCCCA
>CADCLI010000003.1 GCA_902802285.1 uncultured Bacteroidales bacterium | reverse complement strand
TTCGGACCTCCCTTTTCTGTACCCAGGCCGGGGCCGAACCCGTTCCTTATTTTAGTTCGGCCCAATACATATTCCGATTATGAAATCATCCGGGATGAATCCCCAATATCGGGAGTCAAAAGAATCCATGGAATTGTCACCCAAAGCAAAGTAATAGTCTCCCTGGAATGTATATTCAGTAACGTCCTCATCCAACGGAATGCCGGTTTCATATTCAATTACCTCACGGTAGAGTTCTTTCGAAAACTCATCAAGGGAGAGGGTCAGTCCTTTGGCCGGAACAGTCAGCGGCCCCCAGTTCTTTATGTTCCATTTATGGTGAACCAATGGGATTACATCATAACAGTCCATCATTATGAACAGGCTGTCAAACATCCAGCGCAGTTTCTCCTGCTCCGCTACAGAGCCGACAGGGCTGAGCGACCTGTCATTCCAGCAATGACCGTCCACCGTACCGATTCTGTCTCCCGGGGTACCCAAAATCCGTTTGCAATAGACTTCATTCTGCTTAAATGATATGGTGTGGCTCCATTTATCCATCGGCATGTTGAACATGACTATATCGTCGGGGGCGATTTTACGCAAACCGGGAAGACGGAAAACGTGTTTTCTTTTACTCCGTTCCAAACCGATGACAATGCGCGCACCGTACAACAACTTGTTGACCGCTATCCTCTGACCGGGTTGTATCGAAGGTGCCATAGACGGGGTTGCCACTGTATACCAGTCAACAACCGCCATCTTTAACAAACCATATGAAAGTAATGCCATGGACAGCAAATAAACAGTTTTCTTTTCGCAGACTGACAGTCTGGACTTATTCTTCATTTGCAAGTTGTTTAATTATTTTATGGTATTCACGAGTGGTATTTGATGGAATCTTGGGTCTGAATGTATCAGCAAATGCATCTATTCTGTCCAGTTTCGCCCTATCTCCGGTCTGATGATAGAGTCGGGCTAGAAAGAGCAGCGGGGTCATCCTGTTGGGAACCATCAGAAAGGACCGGATATATGACTTTTCGGCCTCATCGTATTGTCCGTTTCTCATATGATTGTTCCCCATCTCCTGCCAGAAGGCAGGATCACTGCTGCGGGAAGCACCCATAGACAATACGGAATCTGATTTATGATACTGTCCTGTCATGCTTAGCGACACCCCATATTCATAAACCATCGTAATACTTGAAAGGTCCTTGTCAAAATAACTTTCACAACAGTCACATACCGTCTGATACTCCCGATTCCTGAAAAAGAATGCGATGTCACTCTCCTTGTCGCGCAACTGATTCCGCCGTTCCATCCCCGGCAACTCAAGAAACAGCATCAGCCCGGACAACAGCAGCCCAATAACATCCGCAGCCAAAGGACAGTATGATGACACGGCATTCTCAAATCCGCTATCCATATCTGATGCCGATCCCAGAAAAATGGAAAGCAACAGACAATAGGCCGAATAACAGTGGGGATATGAGAACAGGGAGACAACAGATAAAGACAACAGTCCGTACCCCAGAGGACTTCTCCTTTTAAGCAGGATAAAGATTGCCCTCGCGATGATATAAAGTGAGAGTAGCATGGCAACTATCCCATACTCCACCCCTACACGCAGGAACTCATTGAATGCAGTCAAAGGCTCGCATGCAAACCTGTCTCCTGCCCTATCATTCTCAACTACGGCATCTATATCAGCGTTGCCGCTGTCACTGCTGTAATACCTGTATTGCTCCTGTCCGAAAGCACCCGCGTAGCCTTCTGTCCCCGCGCCGAACATGCCGTTGTGTACCATTGCCCGCGCCGCTATCTTAGCCATATATATCCTTCCGTCGGCCGACGGTTTCTTTACAAAATACATTACAGTAAACAGAACCGCAAATAAGACAGCGACAGATAACGCGTGTTTCCTGATAAAAACAGAGTAACGCGGATCAAGACAGCAGTAACACATGCCCGGTACAATAACGGAAAGTAATGCCAGGCGGCTCTTTGAAAAGAACATCAGGATTATGTACAGCCCGATAATCACATATAACAGCCATTTGTATGCCTTCTTTCCTGTCTCAGGGATCAGCGCCATAAATACGCTGCATGTCACTGCCAGAAAACATGCCAGGATATTGGGATTCAGCATTGTACCTACTGGATAACGAGATCCGCTTATCAATTGCGCCGCTCCGATGCAGGCCTCCCTCATGGAAAGAAGCAGCATGATTGTCAGCGTCAAGGCAAACGAAACCTTGCCGAAATAACGGAATGACAAACTTGACAGGGAATAATAAAAGAACAGCAGTACGGCATTCCTCATCCTGACATCAGACAGGAATCCATTCAGTGAATGGAAACCGTCATGAGCCAGATGACATATCATCACCCATACTGCCAGCAATAAAGTGACACGTCTTATCGAAACTGCATTTGCGGTCATATCAATCGTACAATTCCTTAAAGGCGGAAATACACTTTTCAAGCCTGTAGATATCAGCATCAGTATTTTCCATACGGAAATAATCCCTCACACGACCGTCTTTCAGGACAATAAGCAACCTTTCATTGCCTTTGAGCATGGCAGGGAACCGGTTTTTATAGTCAATGAACATGTCAAATGGAAGGTTCAGATACTTGACTTCATTTATCAGCCATCCGAAACCGATATTTTCCGAAAGCGATATGATCACCTTCAGACGACCTTCAGGCCCGGCAACATTCTCACAGTTCCTGCTCAGCGACTCATAGTTGAACAGACGTTCCATTTCACAAGGCGTACACATGGCAGAATCTATCCAGAGTATGACAGATGCATCTCCGAATATCTCATCGCTGGCCACAGTATACTCTCTGTCACGGTACATGAGCAGACTGTCACATTTCAGCTCCATACCGATAATATCATGCCGGCCCGACGCCCTCCAGCCACACGATGACAGGAGAACCGGAATGAATACGGCAATTGCCGCAAACCATTTATAAATGTATTTATCCTTCATTGCCTTAACATTACAACAGATCCAGCCTGACAAAAATCATATCATCGTCAGAAAGGTTCTGGGTCTTAACATACTGTTTCAGTTCACTGTAGAAAGCCTTTATCTTCTCATCATGCAAAGATTCGGTCCCGGAGAGTATACTGTAAATGCTGTAAGGTGCACAACAATAAACAGAATTGTCATAGGCACAGAGACGCACGCATGAGAACAATATATACTCCCAAATGTTCCGGGTGGTCAGTTGTGGAACGATGGATTCATCAAAGAAAGATTCCGGACGGGGTAAGAAGCCTCTTGTACCCTGAATCTTGTCATAAAGTATTATCCTGTTCTTTTTGTGCAGGTCAAAGGCCACCATAATGTAGCGGTCAGTCTCTGCCAACTCCGAAAAGAAACAGGCAAATCCTTCGGACACGAATTGCGAATAAAACTGAAGATCCATCATTTCAGGGCCTGTCTTGCCTTTGAAAAAATCCTCGGGTATATCATTGTCCGAAACGAATCTGAAAGAGGATTCCACTCCGTTCTCTGTCAGTGAAAAGATATTGTTATCATGCATCACCATGAATCTCAGTGTGTCATGATACAGATATGACATGTCAGTATAGCCTGCAGATGAATTGAATCCTATCAAATGAGTAGGCATATAGAGATAGTTATCCAACGCGGTACCTTCATCATCATATTTTACGCAGTAATGATTTTCAAATTCATTTCTTCCGAAAACAGAAAGCCCCCAAAAGCGGCCGTTGGTACTGTAAAACTTTTCGGCCTTTACCTCCGAACGGTTCAGGAAGGATCTGAAAGACCCGTCTTCGGAGAAACCCAGCAACCTGCCCAACACCCTGTCATAGATCATAATAGTGTCATTTCTCATGAACATGTTTCCCACATCCATGATTTCGCCGCGGCCGCGTCCCTTGACCTGTTTTGAGAACTTAAGGTTGCCGGACCTGTCATAACCTACAAGGAAGAATGTCCTGTCGGACAGAAAGTAATAACCGTTGTCTGAAACCGCCATCCTGGGATATCTCAGATGTATCCAACTCTCTTCATCGACCTTGAGATTGAGTATACAGACCTTCTCAATCCTGTCAATAATATCAAAGTCGCCCGACTGTCCTGTCAGGTCTATCGTATGTTTGGGTTCAAACTCATATAACTCATGGCTGTTACCGTCTGAACACGAAACCGCCAGCATTGGCAAAAGGAGCAGATAAATGAATCTTTTCATACTTGTAAATGTTTAATATTTGGGGCCGAAGCCCCAAATAGTCTGTTAATAATACATTAATTCCGGCGTTACGGGCAACCGTGTCAAATGACCGTTCTCTTCCAGGAAAGAGCCGACAAATCTCATCTCACAGAGAGAATTGTCCATCTGGCTACACCATTGTTCAACCACTCTTGTTCCTGATTCCAGTTGGAATCCGTAAATCCTACTGAATTCACTTAGTGACAAGACCCTGTTTACCAGGGTGGTTTCAAATTGTATCTGGACTTCTATTCCGTCAATCTTCATCCATCCGTACCAAGGTTCATTTGTGGCATAAGCAATCTTTGTGTCAAATGACAAAGCCTTACGAAAAGATTCGACAGAGAAGAGCGAGGTAAGTGCCACCAGAATCACAAACAGGCATAAATTATTCTTTTTCATATGATTACGTTTTCTATATCCTTAAAAGCCATTGGCCCATACCTGTATCACTTCACCTTCTTTAGTCACCACGAAAACCCCTGTCATTGAGAACGGACATAGATTGTCTTCGCTCGCTTGACACTGGGTCTCCAGTATCTTGCACTCATTCAGCGCTTTCTTGGATAAGCCCAGGTCCAAATTGATTTTTGGGGCTCCCCCCTGGGCCGATCCGTTCCAGTCGCTGGGATTGCTTATAACACGGGTATGAGGATAGAAATTGTTTACCGCCGCATGCTCTGAGCCGTCAGGACCAAAGATATATGTGAGAGTAGGGTCAGCATATGCAATCCTGGTATCCAGACATAAGGCATTCCTTACTGTATTGACAGACAGCACGGTAACTGTTACCGCCATAATAGCAAACAGGATTAGTTTTCTCTTTTTCATTTTTAATTACAAGTCAGTTTTTAGGTTAATAAATAGTAGTAATGTGATTTCTGAAATAAGATCAATGTATTATTCTTTTTTGCGGCATTAGGTTTTAGGTTGGACAAATGACTTGGATATGGAGAGGGGGTCCGGAGGGATACTTTGCAGGAGTGGCACTCTTATGTCCCTTCTCTTATTCAAATCCGATGATCACTTTCTGTTTTTCAGGTACTTAGTCCGGTCTGAGCCGGTCCGGTACTGCTCTGTCCTCAAGAATTGCAATGAGACGCGCCCCACGGCGATTCCTTTAGACAGGCAACAAACAAATTTGAAGTGTGTATAAGGTTTTGCATTGCTTTAGTGTATGTCCAACCGTCCGGATCAGGACACGCACTGCATCTCTTGCGGTCCTGACCGGTACGGATGGCCGGAACATCGGGTACCTCTGTGTCTGTCAGACAGTTCCGGGCGTGTTTTTCAACAGTTATGACTATATCTGTCCGGATAAAGCATAAAGAAACCAATCCCAATCCTGCACGGATAAAGCCGGCCGGATTGGGATTATAACCAGGTTCAGAAAAAACTCTCTGTAAGGATATTGACACAAACAAGTTCTTCATAAGCAGGTACTGTTTAAGCAAATAAAAAAAGTCACAACTCAGAACCTTACCGAATCTAAGCATGCGACTTCAAATTGTTTGCATTGCAAATATATGGCTTGGTTTTTTTCCCTGCAACACTTTTGAAAGATTTTTTTAAAATTTTCAATAACAACTACTGCATTTGGAACACGTTTTCTGAAACTAACTCCTTATATTTGGAGTAGCAAACAAACTAAAACTGAATATGAAGAAATCCACCCTGACAACACTGTTGTTAAGCGCCACACTGTTCTCCTGCAATAGTCAGACAAACGTCTACTATCTGCACGGCAGTTTTAAAGACACATCAGGCAGCATGGTTTACCTTATCTGCTCAGGAAAGGTTATTGACTCTGTAAAGGTTGATGACAAGAACCATTTCTCATTCCACGGCGATGCCACTTTCCCGCAGCTGGCATACGTGGCCAATGCCCCATCCACACGTGAGGCCACCCAAAGCTGTCAGGTGGTACTGGAACCCGGAATGCTCACAATGTTCCCACTTGAAGACATGGATGAATATTATGTTCATGGCAGCAAGAGCAATGACCTTATGACAGAGATGGCCCGCAAATCACTGGAGCTTACCCGCTATTATGAGAGCCATGAGGGACAGGAGGGTATTATAGATGAGGTGGAAGGCAAGTGGAACGACTATCTGGAGCAGAACGCCCGCAAGCATACCGATAAGATCTTTGGTCTGGCATGCCTTAAGGAGCTGGCATACGAGCAGGACCCCGCCGTAACCCGTAAGATGCTGGATAAATTCACTACAGACGTACGCAAGTCTGAGCTGTGGAAGAGTCTGGATGAGCGTAACGTGAAGATGCTGGCCACCAGCGCAGGACACAAATACATGGAATTCAGCCAGGCCGATGCATACGGTAACGTGATTGCATCGAAAGATGTGCTGGCCGCACCGGGAGTCAAGTATGTCCTGATAGATTTCTGGGCATCGTGGTGCGGCCCCTGCATGCGCGAGGTGCCGTTCCTCAAGGAGACCTACAGCAAGTATTTCGGCAAAGGTTTCCAGATTCTGGGAGTATCGCTGGACCGCGCCAAGGAGCCCTGGCAGAAAGCCATCGTAGAGAACCAGATGAACTGGGTGCACGTAAGTGACCTCAAGTACTGGGACAACGCCGTTGCCAAGCAGTACGGAATAAACTCCATTCCCGCCAATTTCCTGGTAGATGCAGGCACGGGAATGATTGTTGCCACAAACCTCAGGGGCAAGGAGCTGGAAAAGAAGATAGTGGAACTACTTAAATAACTCATTCAGGGTATTATGGCAGGCGGCAAGATGGCAGCATTGGCCAAGGATACGGCCATTTACGGAGTAAGCAGCATAGTGGGCAGGTTCCTTAACTACCTGCTGGTACCGCTGCACACCAGGTTCATAAATCCTGCCAGCGGCGGTTACGGCATAGTAACCGAGATGTATGCCTGGGCCGCCCTGCTGTTTGTGCTGCTTACATTCGGCATGGAGACCACGTTCTTCAGGTTTGCCAGCAAGGAGGGGGAGAACGAACAGATGGTCTATAGCACCGCACTGCGTCTGGTGGGAACGGTGGCGGTGCTGTTCATCGCTCTGGTGCTTATATTCATTAACCCCATATCGGATTATCTGCATTACTCTGAACACCCCGAGTATGTGGGTTGTTTTGCCATCATAGCCGGAATGGACGCTTTCCAGGCCATACTCTTCAGCCGCCTGCGCCAGCAGCACCGTCCCATCAAGTTCATGGCTCTCAAGATGGCTTTCATCATCCCCAATGTGCTGCTCAATGTGTTTGTGTTCTGGCTCATGCCCAAGATGTTCGGGTTCATTCCCACTCTTGAGACCTTATATATAAAGTTCAATTATGGTGTAGGCCTGATATTCTTTGTCAACCTGCTGTGCACATTCTGCGTCACGTTCGGGTTCATAAAGGAACTTAAGGGTATAGGCTACGGATTTGACAAACAGCTGGCACGCCGTATGCTGGCGTATGCATGGCCCATTCTGCTGCTTGGCCTGGTGGGTATCCTCAACCAGGTGTTTGACAAGATTGCTTTCAAGCATATTGTGGCCGATAAGGAGTTAGGACAGGTACAGCTGGGTATATACGGCGCATGCTGCAAGATTGCCATGCTACTGGCTCTGCTTACCCAGGCCTTCCGATACGCATACGAGCCGTTTGTATTTGGAGGCAGCAAGGGTAAGGACAGTGCCGATACGCTGGCTCAAGGAATGAAGTTTTTCATAATCTTTGGCATCCTGGCTTTCCTGGGCGTGATGTTCTATTTGCCCATATTCCGTTATCTTGTAACCAACCATGATTACTGGGTAGGGCTCAAGGTGGTTCCCATTGTCATGCTGGCCGAGCTGTTCATGGGCATATACTTTAACCTGTCATTCTGGTACAAGCTGATAGACAAGACCTGGTGGGGTGCCGTGATGAGCGGCATAGGAGCAGCCGTAATGATTACCATCAACATAGTGTTTGTACCTAGGTACGGATATATGGCCTGCGCATGGGGCGGGTTTGCCGGCTACGGCACATGTATGCTGCTCTCCTACTTCATCGGCCAGAAAAAGAGTCCCATAAACTATCCGCTTAAGGATATCTTCATGTACGTGTTACTGGCCGCCCTGCTATATGTGGTGTACTGGTTCTGCAAGGACCTGCCCCTGTGGCTGAGCCTGACCATCAACACCGTACTAATCTGCATCTACCTGGCCTACCTCATCAAGAAAGACCTCCCGTTAAGGTCGCTCCCCGTCATCGGCAAGTACTTCAAATAAAAATGATACAAAAGGGGACGTTTATTCATCAAAATTTACAGAATCGCAAATTAATTTGCAGAAATGCAAAGATTGTTCTATTTTTGTGGGCAAATACCATAAAGATGATTATTGCAAATAAAGAACTCCTTGATGCTTTTGTACAAAGCCATGAGCAATCAGCGGCTCCAATGAACAATTGGGTTGATAAGGTAAGACGCGCCACATGGCATAGTCATTCAGAGCTGAAAGCACAGTTTCCATCGGCAGACTATGTTAAGAATGGACGCTATGTTTTCAACATAGGAGGAAAAAACTATCGGATTGTCGCTGTAGTCATCTTTATTGGAGATGTGATAAATATCCGATTTGTGGGTACACATCAAGAATATGATAAAATAGATTGTTCAACAATTTAAAAGGACTTACTATGAACAAATTGACTACAAGAAAGGAATATGATGAAATAAAGGCTAAAGTTGAAGCCTTGATTGCAGAGGCAACTGATAAAGGAATGCTTGAGCCTGAGATGGATAATGAATACACACGCCAAATCTCAGATTTGAGTAAGCTTATGGCTCAATATGAGGATGAATACATGGAAATTCTTCCGCTTAGAGAGAAGACGCCACTAATAAGGTCTATAGAAGATTACTTCTATGCACATAACATGAAACAAAAAGAAGGTGCTCAATATTTGGGCATCAATGAGTCGGTCTTCAGTCAAATATTGAGTGGAAAGAGGCGTATTACTATGCCTATCGCCAAAAGACTACATTCAAAGCTAGGCATAAACGCAGATATGATACTCAAGTATGCCTGATACTATAAGATGAAAAATAAAAGGCGTTCGAAATTGTTTTCGAACGCCTTATTGTCGCGGGATTTCACGCAGGTGCGTGTTATTTTTCAATTTTCAATTCTCTATTTAAAGTGCGGCGCGGATATCGGCTGCTATCTGCTCGAATTCAGCGGGTGTGAGTTTGAGTTTGGGATTGCTGAAAAGCATGTCTTTCTCACTCTGCATGGGGATAAGGTGAATGTGTGCATGAGGCACCTCCAGGCCAAGTACGGCCTCACCAACCTTGATGCAGTTAAACACCTTCTTCTGGGCTGCGGCAATCTTCTTGGCAAAGAGCTGCAGGTCACAGAGCTCCTGATCCGTAAGGTCAAACAGGTAGTCAACCTCACGCTTGGGTATGCACAGCACGTGTCCCTTTACCAGGGGGTTGATGTCCAGGAACGCAAAGCAGTTCTCTGTCTCGGCTATCTTGTAGCAGGGAATATCTCCTGCTATAATTCTGGAAAATATAGTCATCAGTTTCCTATTTTACGGGGTTGGTTCCGTTTGTGTTAGCGAACACAAACGGAACCGTCCCCAATGTGTTAAAGCGAAATCTCCAGAATCTCAAAACCAATCTTTCCGCTGGGAATCTGAATCTCAACGGTCTCACCTACCTTATGTCCCAGCAGGCCTTTGGCAATGGGAGTGCTGCTTGAAATCTTACCGGCCTTGAGGTCTGCCTCACTTTCGGGAACGATTGAATAAACCATGGTGGCGTTGTTCTTTGTGTTGCGGAGCTTGACCTTGGTGAGTATCTGAACTGTTGATGTGTCTATCTTGCTCTCATCTATGATCTTGGCATCGGCAATCTGGGCTTTGAGCTGGGCTATTTTTGCCTCAAGCATACCCTGTGCCTCTTTTGCTGCATCATACTCGGCGTTCTCACTCAGGTCTCCCTTGTCACGCGCCTCGGCTATCTGCTGAATGATCTCCGGACGGCGCACGCCTTCCAGGTACTGTAGTTCGGCTACCAGTTTCTTGTAGCCCTCTTCTGACATATATGCCATAATATCAATGTTTTATCAGTTATACAATCTGCTTCTGACATGAGCAAAAAAGAATTCCAACAATCCTCTCCCAGATGTTGGAACCCGTTTTTATGTTTCACGTTCAGGGCAAAGATAGTTTTATTTTCAGACTATCCCAACAAAATAATAAAAAATCAGTGTTTATTCCAATTCCAAAAGTTTGGCTATCTTCCCTTCCAACTCATCGGTATTGTCCGGACGGTCTACAATATTTCCTTCACGGTCTATAAGAAAAGCCGAAGGTAGATTTCTCACATTATAAGACTTGAGATATGATGAATAGACACTTGATTCGTCACGCACGCAAATCCATGGCAGGTTTGATGCTATGTTGGACCAGTAACTCTCATCACTGTCAACCGAGACCTGATATATGGCCAGCCCCTCTGATGAATACTTGTTGTAAAGTGTTCTGAGCATCATATTATAATTGGTGGCATAACTGGTCTTGAAAGCTGTAAAGTCAAGCAACACCACTTTTCCCTTCTGATCACTCAGTTTATGTATCCTGCCTTTGCAATCAGGAAGTTCTATCTCTATCAGACCTGTTTCAACTATAAGGCTGTCAAACTTCCCGATAGCCTCCTGTGATGCCGAATACCGTGACGGTGAGGTCCTGGACATACCTTTAAGCGCAACATTGTGCAGATGAACAGTCCTCAAGGCTTCAGGATAGAACTGGTCCATCTGGGTAGCAACGGCAGCAAAGCACTTGGCATCCTGACGGTCTGCCTGAGGATTGAAAAGCGTCTGACCGTTCAGGCTCATGAACAATGCATAATAGGCACAGGCCGATCCCGGATCAGGAAAAATGAAATCAATCATGACTTCTGACTTGAAAACATCCACCATCTCCTGTACCTTCTGTTGCAGGGCGGTTACATCCTGACTGTTGTACTGTGAACTGACCCGTCTCAAATCCTGCAGCAGTCCTATCTGACGCATTACAAGGTCTTTCAGTCGAACGCACTCATCGGAGCCTTCGACCGTATAGTCAACCTGCATCTGCGGCAGACTTGCCTTGACCGTAACTGTCTCGGTCGAATCGATTACCAGGTTTACGGTCTTGTTCTCTATACGCAGACGATAGAAATCAAAACAGTCCTTCGGAGCAACAGGATTGAAACTGAACTCTCCTTCAGTATCCAGTTTTGCGGAGTCCAGGACCTCCACCCTGTCCAGACCTATATGGTCAATATAAAGAGTCTTGCCGTCTGCCTGCGATATCCGGCCATTTAAAGTAAACCTGTCAACTTGGGGTTGACAGGCTACTGTTAATAAGGCCAGAGCGGCAACTATGAGATTACTTCTCTTCATTGCTCTCAGTATTCTCCTGCTGGTCGTTGCGGCGGTTATCGTGATGATGGCGCGGGCCACGGTCCTGACGGGGTCCACGGTCCTGGCGCTCACCGCGGTCCTGACGCTCACCGCGGTCCTGACGCATCTGACGGGCGGGACGCTCCTCATAACCCTCGGGCTTCTCGATGAGAGCACGACGTGACAGTTTGAACTTACCGGTCTTGGGGTCGATGTCAATCAGTTTGACCTGAATCTTGTCACCCTCCTTGATGCCGGTCTCCTCGATGGTCTCGTAACGCTTCCAGTCAATTTCACTGATGTGCAGCAGACCGTCCTTACCGGGCAGGAACTCTACGAACAGACCGTAAGGCATTACTGAACGTACGGTACCGTCATAAACCTCACCTACCTCGGGGATAGCTACGATAGCACGGATCTTGGCCAAAGCAGCCTCGATGCTGTCGCGGTTTGATGCGGCAACCTCAATCTTGCCTACGCCGTCAACCTCATCAATGC
Source organism: uncultured Bacteroidales bacterium (assembly GCA_902802285.1). GTDB lineage: Bacteria > Bacteroidota > Bacteroidia > Bacteroidales > Bacteroidaceae > Colenecus. Next base: position 22,888 of record CADCLI010000003.1, on the reverse strand, counting down.
TGATGCTGGCACCTGTCTCCTCCTGCATGCCCTGGATGATCTTTCCGCCCGGGCCAATGACTGCGCCGATGAACTCCTTGGGAATAGTAAGGGTCTCGATGCGGGGTGCGTGGGGCTTGAGATCGGCACGAGGCTCTGCAATGGTCTCGGTGATCTTGCTAAGTATATACTCACGTCCGGCCTTGGCCTGAGCCAGAGCCTTCTCCAGAATCTCATATGACAGACCGTCGCACTTGATATCCATCTGTGTAGCGGTAAGTCCCTTAACGGTACCGGTGGTCTTGAAGTCCATATCGCCCAGATGATCCTCATCACCAAGGATATCACTCAGAACAGCATACTTGTCTTCGCCCGGGTTCTTGATAAGACCCATTGCGATACCTGATACGGGGTTCTTGATCTTGACGCCGGCATCCATCAGAGCCAGTGTACCTGCGCACACGGTGGCCATTGATGAAGAACCGTTTGACTCAAGGATATCGGATACTACGCGTACGCAGTAGGGATAGTCCTCAGGAATCTGGCCCTTAAGGGCGCGCCATGCCAGGTGTCCGTGACCAATCTCACGACGTCCCAGGCTGCGCTGAGCCTTAGCCTCACCTGTGCAGAAGGGCGGGAAATTGTAGTGGAGCAGGAAACGCTCGTTGTGCTGATCCAGCACGTCATCCACCATCTTCTCATCGTCCTTGGTACCCAGTGTTACAGAGCACAGAGCCTGTGTCTCACCACGGGTGAATATTGATGATCCGTGAGGTCCGGGCAGGTAACCTACCTCGCACCAGATGGGACGGATATCGGTTGTCTTACGGCCATCCAGACGCTTACCCTCATCCAGGACGCAGCGACGCATTGCGTCACGCTCTACGTCGTGGTAGTAGCGGTCTATCAGAGCATCTTTCTCAGCCAGCTCATCCTCTGACAGCTCGGGATGTGCTGCATGATACTGCTCCTTGAACTCATCGCGTACAGCCTCAAAGTTGGCCTCGCGTGAGTGCTTGTCGGCATTGCCCTGTGCAGCCAGGTCATAAGACTTCTGGTAGCAGGCATCCTTTACGGCCTGACGCAGATCCTCGTCGTTGACCTCGTGGCAGTACTCGCGCTTAACGGTCTTGCCAACCTCCTCGGTCAGCTCCATCTGGATCTTGCAGTGCTTCTTAATCTCATCGTGAGCGGCCTTCATGGCACCCAGCAGATCAGACTCGCTGACCTCCTTCATCTCACCCTCAACCATCATGATGTTGTCATAGGTTGCGGCAACCATTACATCCATATCGGCCTGCTCAAGCTGCTTGAACGTGGGATCGATAACGTACTCTCCGTTGATACGGGCTACGCGAACCTCCGAAATCGGACCCTGGAAAGGTATGTCCGATACGGCCAGTGCTGCTGATGCTGCCAGACCGGCCAGAGCATCAGGCATCTGCTCTCCGTCAGCGGAGAACAGTATGATGTTTACGAAAACTTCAGCGTGGTAGTTGTCAGGAAACAAAGGACGCAGAGCGCGGTCCACAAGACGGCAGGTCAGAATCTCATAATCTGAGGGACGTCCCTCACGTTTGGTAAAGCCGCCGGGATAACGTCCAATTGACGCATACTTCTCTCTGTACTCTACCTGCAGCGGCATGAAATCAGTTCCGGGAACTGCATCTTTTGCGGCGCATACAGTGGCCAGGAGCATAGTTTTGCCACATGTCAGCATCACGGCTCCATCGGCTTGCTTGGCCAGTTTCCCGGTCTCCAGTTTGATGGTTCTTCCATCAGGAAGCTGGAACTCTTTTGTTACAATTTTCATCTTTTAAATATTAAAACATCTAATAAAAATAAACCTCTTTAAGAGTAAATTGCGGCAAATGTACGAAATAATATTGATAAAAATACTTTTTGTGCTTTATTCGGGGGAACTTTTTGGGGTATAGGTATCTGAAACTACGGGCCTACGGCCCTATCCCTCCCACTCCTTCGGAGCGGGCCCCTCCCTCTAACGCGCCGAGGGTGGCGACGGTTTCCGATACCTATACCCCAAAAAGTTCTGTGCAACTGGAAACTTTGACATTTGCAGTAGCCGGACTATCCCCTTTGGGGACCATCAGTGCAGTGGCGTAAGCGAAGCCCCCCGGAGGATCCCGTTAAGAACGGCACTTGTCTGACGACGATTAGACACCGTAAGGTGGCTAAGATGGAGGAGTTTGCCGTTTAGGGTCCGTAGGGGAGGCCTTTTGCGTAGCAAAATAAAACAAGGCTGGGCTACGCGCAGCGTAGCCACGGAACGTTGCGTCCCCAAAGGGGATAGTCCGGCGGTGCTTCCAATACAGATGCACTAAAAAGTTTCGGGCAGACAGAATCCTTTGGATTTGTGGGACTCTTGTATAAAAATTTAGTATATTTGCGAATTCAAAATGAATCTTCATTGGACAAAGCAATGATTGAATCGGTTAAAGACATCGTCAGCAGGGAGTCTCAGGCTATTCTGAACATTCCTATAGGCGATGAATATGAAAAAGCTGTGAATCTGATAGTTCATCACGTTCATGAGCTTAACGGAAAATTAATTACCAGCGGTATGGGTAAAGCCGGGCAGATAGCCATGAACATGGCTACGACTTTCAGCTCTACCGGTACTCCGTCAATATTTCTCCATCCCAGCGAGGCACAGCATGGTGATTTGGGTATCCTTCAGAAAAACGACCTGTTCCTGCTGGTATCCAACTCCGGCAAGACACGTGAAATACTGGAGCTCATGGAACTGAGCCGCACCCTTGACCCCACACTCAAGTTCATTGTCGTTACAGGTAACGCCGACAGTCAGTTGGCACGCCAGGCCGATGTGGTTCTTTGTACCGGACACCCGGATGAGGTCTGCGCATTGGGTCTGGCCCCCACCACAAGCACAACAGTGATGAACGTAATAGGCGATGCTCTGGTGGTTGAGACCATGAAGAGAATCGGTTTTACAGTCGAGGATTACAACAAGCGTCATCACGGAGGTTATCTTGGAATGCGCTCCAAAAAGCTGTTATGAGAAACATTTTCGGCATCGGAGAGACCATTTACGATATACTGTTCCGAAACAACCAGCCTGTTGCGGCAGTGCCTGGCGGCTCTGTATTCAACGGACTGATTTCTTTGGGACGAGCCGGTATCAACAGCACTTTCATAACTGAAATCGGTTCGGACCAGGTGGGTCAGTATATATTGGGTTTCATGCAGGAAAACGGTATCAACACCGATTACGTCTCCTGCTATAAGGGCAAGAAAACCGCCATCTCACTGGCATATCTGGATGAGAACAATGACGCCCATTACAGTTTCTATAAGGATTATCCCAATAACCGCCTGGACTTTGAGATGCCTCTGATCGGGGAGAACGATATCGTTGCTTTCGGGGCATATTTTGCGCTCAATCCCGTGCTCAGGGACAAGGTAAAACCTTTCCTTCAGTATGCCAAGGATCAGGGCGCACTGCTATATTATGACCTCAACTTCAGGGATAACCACGCTCATGAGGTTGAGAGCCTTAAAGAGACTTTCAGAGAGAACTTTGCACTGGCTGACATAGTCCGCGGAAGCCATGAGGATTTCATAAACGTGTTCGGGTATGACGACTGCCGCAAGACCTATTCCGAGACTTCAGGATACTGTCCTATCCTTATCTGCACCAGAGGCCGGGATGGAGTTACTGTAATAGACCACGGGCAGCAGTATACATTCTCCTCACGCACTATCGTTCCGGTAAGCACCATCGGTGCAGGCGATAACTTCAATGCCGGAATGATTTACGGATTTGTCAGGGAGAACATCCGCCGTAAAAATCTGGACAGGCTGACCCGGGATGATTGGAGCAGACTGATTGAATACGGAATAGAATTCGCGTCCGATGCCTGCATGAGCACTGAGAACTACATCAGCAAGGATTATGCGCAGAGTCTCAAATCCAAATAACACCCATCCATGACACAGGACAGACCTTCGCTGCTCAGGACGCCGTTCATGACCGTCATCCTGAATCTTCTGGTCATATATGTCATGTTCATGGTCTGCCGCATAGTATTCATGTGGTACAACTGGGATGTGTACCGGGACAATCTCAACGCACCTTTGCTATGGAATATGTTGCGCGGAGCATTGAAGTTCGATACAGCCGGAATCATGTATCTGACCGCCCTCTACATGATTCTCACAATGTTCCCCCTGCACTTCAAGGAGAATCCCGCATATTACAAGACGGTAAAGGTAATCCTTGTGGTCTTTGTTTCGGCCGGTATTGCCGCCAATCTGATTGACACGGTCTATTTCCCGTTTACAGGATGCCGCAGCACACTCAATGTATTTACCGAATTCAAGAACGAGAGCGGAGGTCAGTTATTGTCCATTTTCCTTGAATCCGTGCTCGATAACTGGTATCTGGTACTTCTGTTCATTATAATGACATGGGCTCTTTGCAAATTGATTAGAGTGCCCGATGTGGTCAGATATAAAAGCCTTGGAGTCTATTACCTGATCAAGACATGTTGCCTGTTGTTATGCATTTTTGTGAGTGTGGTAGGCATTCGCGGAGGCATATCCACCAGCATAAGGCCCATAACGATGAGCAACGCCTACCAGTATGCTGACCGGCCGGCCGATGCCGCTGCAATACTGAACACCCCGTTCTGTGCCATTCGTACTGCAGGCAGGGTAAAGATTGAGGTGCCTCAATATTTCGGCCAGGAGGAGCTTGAACAGATATACTCTCCTGTAATCTACCCTGATACCACCGCCGTTTTCAAACCCAAGAACGTTGTGGTGATGATACTGGAAAGCTTTGGCGGGGAGTACATAGGCTACATGAACCGCGGACTTGAAGGCATTCATGACTGTACTCCGTTCCTGGATTCCCTGATGGAAAAAAGCCTTACATTTGAGTATTCAATGGCCAACGGCAGGAAGAGCATTGACGCCCCGCCCTCCGTGCTCTCCGGAATCCCTATGCTCAAGGATCACTTTGTGCTTACCACGACGATGATGTCAAAACAGGTCTCCGGACTGGCCGAAGAGCTGGACAGCAAAGGTTATTACTCCGCATTCTTCCACGGTGCCGACAACCAGTCAATGGGTTTCCAGTCCTACTCCAGGGCCATCGGCTACAAGGACTATTTCGGGATGGATGAGTTTGATGCCGATCCCCGGTTTGGCGGTCACGCCATGTTTGACGGGGTATGGGCCATCTGGGATGAGGAATTCCTGCAGTTCATGTGTGCCAAGCTGGGAACATTCAACCAGCCGTTCGTATCGACAGTCTTTACAGCTTCATCGCACCATCCTTTCAATATCCCTGACAGGTACAAGGATATCTACCCCGAAGAGCCCAATCTGGAGATGTACCGCTGCATCCGCTACTCGGACAACGCCCTGCGTCTGTTCTTTGAGAAGGCCAGCCAGGAACCCTGGTTCAACAATACGCTGTTTGTCCTGACCGCCGACCATACCAACCAGTCGGAACACCCCGATTATCAGTCAGAGTACGGTAAGTTCAGGATACCCATAATATTCTATGATCCGTCCGGGCAGATAGCCGGACATAGGGATTGCCTGGCTCAACAGTCGGATATCCTGCCCACCATAATGGGTTATCTGGGATATGACCGCCCGTTCATCAGTTTTGGCCAGAACCTGTTTGCCACTGCCGATGAGGATACCTGGAACGCCAATTACCTGAACGGCATGTATATGTACTACAAAGGTGACTGGATGATAAAATTTGACGGGGAGCAGCAATCCGGTCTTTATGCCTACAAAAATGACCCTGCCCTCAAACAGAACCTTAAAGGTTCAGAGCCGGCTGTAGAAGAAGAGATGATAAAAGAACTCAAGGCACTGATCCAACAGTACCTTGAGCACATGACTGTCAAAGATCTGGTTATCAGTAAACCTTGACCTTCAGCTTGGCGTAGGCGCGCTCCACTTTCTCCAGAGCTTTCTCCACACTCTCTGCACGGGCCAGGATAACACCCATACGGCGATGACCCTTTATGAACGGCTTGCCGAAGAAACGAACCTGTACATCGGGCTCGGCAAGAATCTCGTCCACATTCTCAAACTCAATCATATCGGTATCGCCCTCAACCACAATAGCCTTTGACGCGCTGGGGCCAAAGAAGTTGATCTTGGGGATAGGCAGACCCAGCACGGCACGTGCATGCAGTGCAAACTCTGACAGGTCCTGGGATATCATTGTGACCATGCCGGTATCATGCGGACGGGGCGAAACCTCGCTGAACAGCACGTTGTCTCCGCAGACAAACATCTCTACACCGAAAATACCGTAACCGCCCAGGGCGTCGGTAATCTTCTTGGCAATATCCTGAGCCTGAGCCAGAGCCTTGTCGCTCATGGGCTGAGCCTGCCATGACTCACGGTAATCGCCGTCTACCTGATGATGACCGATGGGGTTGAGGAATGTGGTTCCGCCACTGTGACGTACGGTAAGAAGGGTTATCTCATAATCAAACTTGACAAATCCCTCTACTATAACCTCGCCGCCACCGGCACGGCCGCCCTCCTGGGCAATCTTCCATGAGTTGTCGGCATCCTCAGGGCGCTTGCAGACACTCTGTCCGTGACCCGATGAACTCATGATAGGCTTAACCACGCAGGGAGTGCCGATTTCCTTGATGGCAGCATCGAACTCCTGACGTGTGGCTGCAAAGCGATAGTTTGAAGTAGGCAGGCCCAGTGTCTCGTGAGCCAGCTGGCGTATGCCCTTGCGGTTCATAGTAAGGAATGTGGCATTGGCGGTAGGAATAACATTATAACCTTCCTTCTCCAGCTTTACCAGTTCAGGTGTAGCAATGGCCTCTACCTCCGGAATGATCATATCCGGTTTCTCCTTTTCAATAATCTCGCGCAGACGTGCACCGTCAAGCATTGACAGAACGTAACTGCGGTGAGCCACCTGCATGGCAGGGGCGTTCTCGTAACGGTCGAGTGCTACGACCTCAACTCCGTAACGCTGCAACTCAATTGCAACCTCCTTTCCCAGTTCTCCTGAGCCGCACAGAAGGGCCTTCTTGGCTACCTTGGTGAGCGGAGTACCTATCTTTACCATTTTCTATATTGATTAAAAATACTTACAATTGCTGCATGTCATGAAGCCTCTTGTAATAGCCGTCTAAGGCTATAAGTTCCTCATGAGTGCCGCGTTCCACAATCTTTCCCTCATGCAGGACACATATCTCATCGGCATTTTTGATGGTTGAGAGCCTGTGTGCAATGGCTATTGTTGTGCGGTCTTTCATAAGACGCTCAAGAGCCTCCTGCACCAGACGCTCGGACTCAGTATCAAGAGCGCTGGTAGCCTCATCCAGAATAAGTATGGGCGGGTTCTTGAGTATGGCACGGGCAATGCTGATTCGCTGGCGCTGGCCGCCTGAAAGCAGACATCCGCGGTCTCCGATGTTGGTATCGTAGCCGTTCTCGGACTCCATTATGAAATCATGGGCATTGGCTATCCTGGCTGCCGCAATGACCTGCTCACGGGTGGCGTTCTTTACGCCGAAGGTTATGTTGTTGTAGAAGGTGTCATTAAATAGTATGGCCTCCTGGTTGACATTGCCCATCAGGCTGCGCAGTGACTTTAGCGATATGTTGCGGATGTCGGTCCCGTCGATGGTGATAGAGCCGCTCGATACATCGTAGAAACGGGGCAGCAGGTCCACCATAGTGGATTTGCCGGAGCCAGACTGGCCTACCAGCGCAATGGTCTTGCCGCGCGGAATGGTCAGGTCTATGTCATGCAGCACCTCACGTCCCTCCTCATAGGAGAAAGAGACACCGCTGTCCCTTATCTCATCCTTGAATTCAGCAATCTCAACAGGATTCTGAACGTCTGTTATATTGTTGTCGGCAAGCAGTATCTTGTCTATACGCTCCACGGAAGCCATACCCTTGGGGATTGCGTAACCAGCCTTTGAAAGGTCCTTGATAGGATTAATCACACTATAGAGGATAGTCAGGTAATAGATGAATGCCGACGCATCGATGGTGGCGTTATTGTTGAGAATAAGTTTACCGCCGTACCAGAGTACCAGTACGATAAGCGCGGTACCCAGGAACTCGCTTACGGGATGGGCCAGGGCCTGGCGAAGATGCACCCTGTTGGATGCCCTGCGCAGTTGTTCGCTGCTGCGGCCAAACCGGTCGGACATCTTTTTCTCTGCCAGGAAAGCCTTGATTACACGCAGTCCTCCCAGCGTCTCCTCAAGTTCTGACATGGTCTCGCTCCAAAATGACTGTGCCACAAGCGAGCGGGCCTTGAGTTTACGGCCGATGCTGCCGATTATCCAGATAATGAGCGGCCCTACCACGATGGTGAAGATGGTCATCTGCCAGCTTATGGCTATCAGGGTGCCCACGTAGACGATTATCAGGATAGGATTCTTGATGAGCATGTCCAGCGATTGGGCAATTGAATTCTCTATCTCCGACACATCGCCGCTCATGCGGGTTATGATATCGCCCTTGCGCTCTTTTGAGAAGAAACTCATGGGCAGGCTCAGTATCTTGTCATAAATCTGAATCCTTATGTCACGCACTATTCCGTTCCTTAACGGGACCATCACGGCCGATGACCCGAAATAGCAGGCAGTCTTGAAGAATGTCATGACAATCAGTACGATACCCAGTATGAGCAAGGTCTTGGACTCACCGTATGTATCGACAAACTCCGATACTTTATAGAAGAAATCGTCCTTCAGCGCCGATACCGCATCCTTAAGGTTATCGGTCTGGGAGAGCGGCGTATACTCATACACGTCGGTATTGATCTTGAACAGTATCCTCAGGATGGGCACTATAAGCGCAAAAGAGAATACGTTGAGCAGAGCCGAAAGCAGATTATAGGCCACACTGCCGGCAAGATTGCGGCGATATGGCTTGACAAAGCGTCTCAGGAAAGCAAACAGTTCTTTCATCCGGCCTTTACAAACGATTGATATGCAAAGGTATGAATTTTATACGGCCCAAAAAACGGGAAATGTGTTATAAATAGGTAACTTTGCGCAATATGTTGATAAGTTTTTTCAGACTGATGAACCGTAAGGCCGTATTTACAGCTGTACTTGCGTTTTCCGTATTGTGTCTGCCCGCTTTCGGACAGCGGCTGCGCGCAGACATCAACTTTGACGGTCTGTTTGACAACCGCGAGTACAAGAACGACATGCAGCCCCAGACCATATACGGAATGCGCGTCATGCCGGAGATGGGCATTGATTACCCTATCGGGAATTGCGACCATACACTCGTGGCGGGTTTCTCCAAGATATGGGAATTCGGCTCCAGGGACACTATAGCCCCGGATATTATCCTTTACTACAGATATGGCGGTGATAACTGGGTTACATACTTCGGCTCCATACCGCGGCACAACCTTCAGCGTCAGTTGCCCGATGCTTTCCTGTATGATTCAATCGCATTCTTTGAGCCTACCATAGGCGGCACACTGATACAGTATTATGGAGAGAGATGGCAGACCGAGCTCTACTGCAACTGGTTCAGCCGGCAGACTGAGACCGACAGGGAGGCTTTCCGTATAGTATGGGACGGATATGTAGGTAACAGGTTGTTGGGAGCAGGCTGGTTTACGGCCATGACGCATTTTGCCAAGCCTAAAGAACCAGGCCACTATATCTATGAAAAGTTCCAACTGAACCCGTATCTCACCCTCAGGCTCAATCCCGGAGCAGGCTTATGGCTGAAGACAGATGCAGGCGTACTCTGTTCGCTTGTACGTTGCCGTAAGGACGGCCGCTGGCACAGCCCCACCGGATTTCTGGGTGACATACAACTGGGCTGGCGTATGTTTGACATCAAAAGCACTGTATACACGGGAGAGAGCCAGCAACCTTTCCTGGATGACCCGGAGGCGGGACTCACTTTCCATCGCAGCGATCCTTTCTACAATCATACCTTCTACAACAAGACAGAGCTGGGTGTAATGTTCGTAGCCGATAAGAACGTGCAGTTGGGATTCCGCTGGAATCTCCATTTTACGCCCGATACCCCGGTCCATAACCAGCAGCTCATAACGGTCAGGTGCACTCTGGGCGCAAGAAAGCACTTCTATAACCGCCGATGAACAAATCACTGCTCATATCAGCCGTCATACTGTTCACCTTTACGGGGATCAGAGCCTCCATCAACCCCTTCAAGCCTTATAAGCCGCTTAATGAGATTGATTATCAACTCAACTTTTCGCTGGGGCGCGACACTGCCAGCATGGCATACAGGCCCGACCGGTTCATTGAGCGGACACTTTTGCCGCTGGGACTGCTCTCAACCAGCATACTCTATAATGACAACTATCTGGACAAACGCATCATTAAACTGGGCGGAATAACACAGCCGGCATTACAATCGGCCAATATACTTCAATATTCACCGGCAGGTATAATGCTTCTGCTTAAGGCTGCCGGAGTAAAAGGACGCAGCGACTGGCCCCGTATGATTACGGCCGACGGCGCTGCAGTGGCCATTCAGGCCGGTATCACCAATGCGTTGAAATACACTCTCAGAAGGGAGCGTCCGGACGGCAGAGCCAACAACTCTTACCCGTCGGGACACACCGCCACCGCGTTCATGTGCGCCCATATGCTCCATAAGGAGTATGGCGAGACGATGAGTCCCTGGATAAGCGTGGGCGGATACGGCATAGCCGCAACCACCGGGATATTCCGCGTCATAGCCAACAGGCACTGGTGCTCGGATGTGATGGCCGGTGCCGCAGTAGGAATATTCTCGACAGAGGTTGCCTATGGGCTGACGGACATCCTGTTTGGTGAGCATGACCTGAGCAAACCTGTCGTAGCTCCCTATACCGGTGATATGCCGGAATGGAAATTCTCGCTCTACTCGGACTACAGCATAGGGGCCGATGTGTTTACATCGGGCGGATACGGGAATCCGGATGCCAAACCCGCCTGTTCTATCGGCATTGACGCATCATGGATGCCATGGTATATAGGGCCCACGCTGCGTGCCGGGCTCACCCAGATGAAATGGACCGGCAGTGATGACATATACCTGGCCCCGGAAGGAAGCGTTGCCGATGTTTATACGTTAGCTGCCGGTATGGACATAGACATTCCTGTATTTGAAAGGATTATGGTCAACGGCCAGGCCTTGGCGGGTTATTCACCCCGTGCCAACAGCTACAGCTTCTTTGCTGACCCGGCGCAGGGCAATCCGCTGGAATGGACCATACCCGCAGGCATGCACTGCTATGGCAACCTTGGCCTTACAATCAGGACATCATCGTTCTCCAGCGTATCAGTTCATGGCGGCCTTGACTATTATGATAAAGTGTGGCGCTCATTCGTGTTGGGAGCCCGTTTCAATTTCTGTTTCTGATTATGGCAAAATTCCTGTCAACAGTTCTGTATGCTATCGTCTGGGGAATATCACTCCTGCCCATGCCGATACTCTATCTGTTCTCTGACATAGCATGGCTCGTCATGTTCATCTGCCCTCCCCTAAGATACCGCAAATCAATCGTACAGAAGAATCTGGCCCTCTCATTCCCGGACAGGGACCGCAAATGGCTGCGCCGCACGGAGCGCCGTTTCTACTACCAGTTTGCTTGCCAGCTCATGGAGAGCCTCAAGACCGTATCTGCCAGCAGACGCTGGATAGAGCGCCACCTGGTATGGACAGGTCATGAGAATCTTGCAGGGTTCTTGAAACACGGGCAGTCAAATATCTGCTACATGGGACACATGGGAAACTGGGAATGGACCCCTTCACTGTTTTACAACTTTGAGGATATTGAGAATATACAGGGGTGCCAGGTATACCACAAGCTTGAAAATGAGACCATGGAGCTGTTCATGCTCAGGCTCCGCAGCAAATTCGGGACAGAGAGCATACCCATGGAGCATGTGTTGCGCCGGCTGCTTGAGTACCGGCGGGACGGAAAGATATTCCTGATAGGTATGATAGCCGATCAGGTCCCCCTGTGGTGGAACATTCACTACTGGACGGAATTCATGAACCGTAAGACTCCCGTCTTTACCGGGGCCGAACGTCTGTCAAGGAAACTGGATACAGCAGTCTGGTACATCCATGTGAGTCGTATCAGAAGAGGCCATTACCGCTGTGATCTGCAGCTTATGTATGAGCATACCGCAGACCTGCCTGATTTTGAGGTGACCGAAAAGTACATGCGTCTGCTTGAGGATAATATACGCGAATGCCCTGAGCTCTGGCTTTGGACCCACAACCGTTGGAAGCGTGACTGGGAAGGTTATCAGAGATGGCTGGCCAAACACCCTAATCAGCGCTCCTCAAGGTCATCATAAAGGGTCTGCAGGATAGCCTTACCCCTATCCAGACGAATCTCCGAGCCATCAGAATCATTAATCAGACACTCCGATGCATCGTCGTCATAGAGAGTCACCCCTGTGCTGTCTATGAAACAGAGTCCGTTATTGTAAGTGTAGAATGAGAACGGATAGGAGTATGAGCCAGAAAGCACATTCCTGCTGAACAGATATTCACTGTGACCGATTTCCAACTGCCCAAGTAAGGTAGCGGCCAAATCCGTCTGGCCAATCAACCGGTCAATAACCTTTGGTTCCCTTACGGCACCTCCAATCCAGAGTATCGGGATATGATGTACATGAGGATCACTGGAAAGACCGTTCCTGGTGTAACGGAACCCGTGGTCAGGCAATATCACCATCAGAAGATTATCCCAAACCGGAGTCTGCTTGAGCGAATCCACAAAATCGCCAAGGCAACTGTCCGTGTAAGCGAAAGCATTGTCTACTTTGTCCGGCAGACGATGATAAGGGACATCGAAAGGCTCATGGCTGCTCAGACTCAGGAATCCGGTAAACCAGAGTGAATCAGTCCGTTCCTTCAGGTCTTTAAGCAGTCGGTCAAAAGTTATGTCATCATTCACGCCCCAGGCGTTGGAGTGACGCTGGGCAAGAGTGAAATCGGTATCCGCAACGATATTCCTGAAACCGGTTCCAAAAAGCCAGCTCTTCATATTGGTGAAATTGATGTCACCGCCATACATGAAATAAGTCTCGTATCCTGCCTCAGACAGGCTGGCCGGCAATGAAGGCAGGGCGGCACTCTTGGTCGGCAGCTTCATGATTGATGTCTTGGGCAGTCCGGGATGTCCGTTCATGATGCAAATCAGGCCCCTGTCCGTACGGAAACTGCCGGCATAACAGTTGCTGAAAAAGACTCCCTCCCCTATAAGGCTGTCCAGACGGGGTGAGACATCTTCACGACCGCTTATGGCATGCACAAAGTCTCCGCCGAAGCTCTCCAGGACGACTACCAGGATATTCGGACGATCCGTGTTGAGCAAGATCTCCGTATCGTCATCGGTTGTTTTGTATAAACCCTCGAACAATTCCGCCCTCCGTTTCTCGTCCAGATAATTGTACATTTCGTCAAAACGGGTTGTCTTGCTCACAGAACTCAAAAGGCTGAACCCCGGATTGACCGCAGAATGATTCAGGAACTGGTCCGATGAAAAATAGGCGCGTCCCACATTCATGGTGGATTCGCTCATTCCGCCGCGTATAGCCAGAAAAAGCGGAGCAAGCAGGACCAGATTGAACAGTGTTATCGGCACCCGCATCAGAACCTTGTTGAAAGGTACGGATACCGGTTTAAGAGAGCGTATCAGCAGCAGGTATATACACAATGCCCAAAGCAGTATTACAGCTATTCCCAATACAACCATCCATGGGGAAACGCTGGCCACGGCCTCCTTGGGGGTCTTCAGATAGAAAAGTACCGATGCATCCAGCTTGAATCCCCAGAACGGATAGAGAACGGTATCTGCAATGAAGACAGATGACAGGACCAGAGCCGATATGGCATCATAGACCTGAATCACCCTCTTGACCGGAAATGAATCCAGCCATATTCCTATGATGACTATGACTAAAGGCAGCAGCAGGAGATATCCGGCAACCGACAGGTCGATGGGCAGACCGTGCCACACGACCATTATCCAGTCCCTTATGCTGTAATGACGCTGCAGGCCGTCTGCATAAAGCATAAACAGGGGCTTTTCGGCCATGAATACAAGCACCAGGACAACATAGTGCCTGATCAGCATGAACAAACGGCTCCTTTGCAGACTTGACTTATCCTTGAATACTCTCATTTCCTACCGAAATCAGCAGGGATTTCACCCCATTTGTCAGTCTCCCATTTCAGGATAGGATTTCTGAAACTGTTCTCCTTGAGCCACCGCTCGGCACTCTCTATCCTTTCAAATACAGCTTCTGTCCCAGCTGTGCGTTCCAGTTTGGTCCGGCATTTTCCGGCCTTGACCCACAGGATGGCATTACGGCTGTCGCTGTAGAGAGGCCAATCCAGCCCACGGCTCTTGTAAAGTGCCAGAGCATGTACAATGGCCAGAAACTCGCCGATGTTGTTTGTCCCCAGCATCGGTCCGAAATGGAATTTTTCCTCCATATCGCCCAGATATACGGCACGATACTCCATCTGTCCGGGATTTCCGCTGCAGGCGGCATCCACTGCAAGCGCCTGACGTATAACCTCTGGAGGCAGAGGTTTTGGCTGTTTCTTCCGGCCTCCCTTATGCTCAGGAGCTTTTTTTTCTATGTAATTCTCCGGGGGCTGATTGATGGCCTCTTCGGCCTCCTCCCGTGTTGCAAAGCCTTTGTAAACGGCACCTTTCCAGCCTTCCACCTGCTGTCGGCAGGCCTCCCAGGAGTCATACACCCCCGGATTCAGCCCAATCCAAACAACATAGTATTTTTGTGACATATCCCAAAAATACAATTTTTATTTTGCTCTGCAAAAGCGCTCCATACTGTCGCTTAGCTCCCTCCGGTCGCGTCCTTCGGACTCCTAACTGGAAAGTTTAATTCTCAATTTTCAATTTTCAATTCTCAATTGAATCACATTCGTTCCGGAACCTCAATACCCAGCAACCCCATACCAAGTCTGATGATCTTGCCAACATTCTGAGCCAGAACCAGACGGAACATCTTAAGTTCACGGCTAGGCTCGTGCATTATGCTGAAATCATGATAGAACTGGTTGAACTCCTTGGCCAGGTCATAGCAGTAATTGGCAATGACTGACGGGTTATAGTCATCAGCCGCCTGACGTACCACATCCCTGAATCCGTTGAGAAGCTGTATAAGACCAATCTCTTTCTCGGATATCTGGGATTTGTCATCTGTATAAATCCTGCCATCCAGTCTGATGCCCTCCTCGGCAGCCTTGCGCATGATGGAACGGATACGGGCGTAGGTATACTGGATGAACGGACCGGTGTTGCCGTTGAAATCGATTGATTCCTTGGGATTGAAAGTCATGTTCTTGCGGGCATCGACCTTAAGGATGAAGTACTTGAGTGCACCCATGCCCACAATACGCATAATCTCGTCCTGCTCCTCCCTGGTCAGGCCGTCCAGCTTGCCCAGTTCGGCCGATGTGGCGCGTGCGGTCTCAATCATCTCGTCCATCAGGTCATCGGCATCGACTACCGTTCCCTCACGGCTCTTCATCTTGCCCTCGGGCAGCTCAACCATTCCGTAAGAGAAGTGTACCAGGTCCTTGCCCCACTTGAATCCCAGGCGGTCAAGCAATATGGAAAGCACCTGGAAGTGGTAGTTCTGCTCGTTGCCAACCACGTAAATCATACGGTCAATAGGGTAATCCTTAAAACGCAGCTGTGCG
This sequence comes from uncultured Bacteroidales bacterium, assembly GCA_902802285.1. Lineage (GTDB taxonomy): Bacteria > Bacteroidota > Bacteroidia > Bacteroidales > Bacteroidaceae > Colenecus. Next base: position 7,174 of record CADCLI010000003.1, on the reverse strand, counting down.
GTACCTATATCCTGTGTCATGTAGACCGATGTACCGTCACTGCGCAGCAGCAGTTTCTGGTCCAGTCCGTTCTCGGTCAGGTCAGCCCATACGGAGCCGTCCTCCTTACGGAAGAAAAGTCCTTTCTCAAGGCCCTCCATCACGGTTTTCTTACCCTCCAGGTAGGTCTGTGACTCGTAATATATCTTGTCAAAGCTTACGCCCAGTCGTTTGTAAGTCTCATCAAATCCTGCATATACCCAGCTGTTCATACGCTCCCAGAGTGCACGGACCTCGGGGTCACCGGCCTCCCACTTGACCAGCATGGCGTGTGCCTCCTGCATCAGGGGTGACTCCTTCTCGGCCTTGGCCTTGGCCTCCTCCTGAGCCTTCTCGTCAAGTTCAGCGTAATTGGCGGGCAGCAGGCTCTTAACCTCGGCGCGGAAATGCTTATCGAACTCCACATAGTAATCTCCGATAAGATGATCGCCCTTTTTACCGGTTGATTCAGGTGTGGCACCGTTTCCCCACTTGAGCCATGCCAGCATTGACTTGCAGATATGGATACCACGGTCGTTGACTATGTTGGTCTTTACCACCTTGTAGCCGTTGGCAGCCATAACGTTTGACAGAGCGCCTCCCAAAAGGTTGTTACGAACATGTCCCAGATGCAGAGGCTTGTTGGTGTTGGGGCTTGAATACTCAATCATCACAAGCTGGGAATCATCAGTAGCCTTGGTCAGACCGAACTGAGGATCCTCATTGATTCCATTCAGCATGTCCACCCACGCAGATGTGGATATTACCAGATTCAGGAATCCCTTGATCACATTGTAAGAACTGATCTCTTCAACATTTTCCATCAGCCAGACTCCAATCTCACCTGCGGTCTGCTCGGGCCCCTTGCGTGACATCCTCAGGTACGGGAAAACCACAATGGTCAGATGTCCCTGAAACTCCTTCTTGGTTTTCTGTACCTGGACCGATCCGGTCTCTATCTCCTGACCGTAGAGTGCCTTAATGGCTTCGACTGTCTTTTCAGCTACCAAACTCTCTATTTTCATATTATCGTATTATGGACCGCAAAGTTACTGAAAAAATGGCTACTTTTGTGGCCCGTAACATAGTTTATGATTAGATTATGAACAAACTACCACCCATAACCAAAAATCTGCTCATCATCAACGTCCTCTGCTGGATGGGTACTTTGGCGATGGCCAAATACGGAATAGACCTGCACAAACTGCTGGGGCTTCATTTCTTCCTGGCCCCCAGTTTCCATATATGGCAACTCGTCACATACCAGTTCCTGCACGAAGGATTCCAGCATATATTCTTCAACATGTTTGCCGTCTGGATGTTCGGACGCATAATGGAGGAGCAATGGGGCTCTAAAAGATTCCTCATTTTCTATCTGCTGTGCGGAATAGGCGCCGGACTTATGCAGGAACTCTGCCAGTTTGTCCATTACTGGCTCGTCTACTCCCATTATGAGGTTGTAGCCGTAGGTGGCGGCATGACAATACCCATGATGCAGTACCTGGACCAGATACTAACTGTGGGAGCATCCGGAGCCGTCTACGGAATACTTCTCGGTTATGGTATGACGTTCCCCGACAATCAGATTTTCATAATACCGTTCCCGTTCCCCATCAAGGCCAAATGGCTGGTTATAGGTTATGTGGTTCTGGAACTTGGACTCGGCATCAGAGGCAGTGCAGCCGACAACGTGGCCCACTTTGCCCATCTTGGCGGAATGCTCACCGGATTCCTTATCCTGCTATACTGGAAACACAAGGAGCGTAAGGACAACCATATCAAGTTTACCTGGTGATGAACATTCCGGATGAACTGACATATAGGTTCCGTTCAGGTGATGTGGTGACCAGGCTGCTGTTCATCAACGGCGGCATGTATATACTGATGCTGCTTATCGGCATCGTATTCACCATTATAACGGGTAGTGATGATGCGGTGAAATCGGCTTTCCGCTATCCGGGCGATGTCCAGACTCTCATACATCATCCGTGGACCGTGATAACGGCCATGTTCTCCAGCTGGGGTATGTGGCATCTCATATTCAACCTCATAATACTCTACTGGCTGGGAAAGGTATTCCTGAAATACTACACATCAAACAGTCTGAGGGGGCTTTACATCATTGGCAGTCTGGCGGCGATGGCTGTCTTCACCGCAGTTTTCAGTCTGTTCCCATCCATAACGGATAAGGATTGGACCGCTGCTATGCCCATGGCTTCGGCCTCAATACTTACGTTTTCCACAGCCTTGGCATTCAGGGCCCCGGACAACACCGAACCTATTCCGTTCCTGGGAAACGTAAAGCTCAAGTACATATTCATTACTCTGCTCCTGACCGACATAGCCTTGCTGCCATGGGCCAACCCGGCCACCGATGCCGCCCATCTGGGGTCGGTCCTGGCCGGATGGGGATTCTATCGCCTGATGCGCAAAGGCATTGACCTGACCGCACCCGTCAGCTGGGTATACGTACAGTTGAGCAATCTATTCAGTAGGAAAGTCAAGTGAAACTGCTGGCCAAGATAATAGCCTACCCGCTTCTGGCGGTCAACATCATCATAGCGCTGCTGGTGGTGTTCAGCTGTTACGGCTCTCTCCTTGCACCTATCGGCAAATGGCCGTTCGCATCACTGTCAGGTCTTGCATTCCCGTTTCTGTTTCTGTTCAATATCATGTTCCTGATATTATGGCTGCTTACATGGAAGAAAGGAGCACTTGTACCGCTGGCAACCATACTGATATGTCTTGTCCCAACATTACGGTATTTCCCACTGCATCTGTCCAAGTCACGCAATGTAAAAGAGCCCTATATCACCGTAGTCACCTACAATACTGAAGGGTTTGGCATAGACGACAACAAGGACTGGACGCTAAACAACCCGGTACTGAATTATATCCTGGAACTTGATGCCGATTTGGTTTTCATCCAGGAGGCTCCACGTGATGTAATCAACAAGGCGTCACGTGACAGGAAAGTCACTTCCATCTACCCTTACGTAGGTATATCAGCAGCTACTTCGAGCGAGGCATATTTTTCAAAGTATCCTGTTACAGGCAGTGAAACCATTAACTTTGAAAACTCCGGCAACGGCTGTCTGTATCTGAAAATCCTTGTTGGCAGTGACACACTGGCCGTATATAACTGCCATCTTCAGTCCAACAAGCTTAAGGACACCGAGATTTCGGAATATCATAAATTCATCAAGAACCCTACCGACAGCACACACTACAAAGCATCCCGGAAAGTACTCAAAAACCTTCTTGAATCAACTTCACAGAGGGCAGTGCAGGCACGAATGATTGCAGAACGCGCCAGGAAAGAGACAGCAAAATATGTGATTGTGTGCGGAGACTTCAATGACACCCCGCTCTCATACTCCCATCATGTTTTCAACCGTTTCATGACCGATGCTTACGCCAAATCCGGCGTTGGAATGGGCATAACCTACCACGAGTACAAGCTGTACTATCGCATAGACCATATCTTCTGCAGCAGCAACATCACCCCCCTGCACACATGGATAGACCGCACCCAGAAGGACAGTGACCACTATCCTGTTATCAGCAGGATAAGGCTCAACTGACTATTTCAGATTGAAACTGAATCTCACGTGATGGTATTCCTTTGCACTGGGAATATACTGAGGTTCGGTCCTTGCTCCCCAGGCGTCATTTCCACCCACGCCAATTATCTCTGAGTCTATGTTGATGTTCAGAAAATCGCGATGTGGCAGTTCATACCCGTGACGCGCCGCCTCCAGATCCTCCTCGGAATAATCCCACACCCTTATGTTCAATCCGTCAGCGGCCCTGGCCCACCTGTTCTGGGATATAACAAGTTCCGGCATATCGTCCGAGCCGGTACTCAAGGAGAGCGTGTCCACACCTCCCCTGTTGGAATTATCCTGGGGGAACACATAGTCTGTCAAATAATCGCTGACAGTCATTGAATATCTGCCATACAGTGCCCCGTTCTTGCGGTCGGGATAGTTCTCCCAAGGTCCGCGTCCACTCCATACCAGATTTCCGTATTCCTTGGGGACCCTCATTCTGAGACCGAACTTGGGCATGGATTCAACCCTGACGCTGTCAGGGGTATAATCCATATCCACCAACACCTCCGCCCTTGAATCCAGATTAAGGAAATAGGTCATTTTAAGGGTGGCACCCACTGAAAGGGCATACGTGTACTTGCAGATAAGAATTCCTTTCTCCTTACGGCTCTTAGTGTAAATTGAAAACTCCTTTGACAACAGTCTGCGGTCTGTAGCAACAGTACGCCATACACCCATGCTCCTTGCATAATCGTTACGTATCTGGTTGTCATTGGCGGGTTTCCAGAAATAAGGTTCCAACGGTCCGGCCAGGATTTCGTTGCCCTGATATCTCCAACTTACAAGCGCGCCCAGGCTGTCAATGGCAAAACCTCCTTTACTCAAATACTTATCCGCTTTCTTTGGCTTGAGAGACTTGGAGACCGCTTCAATATCCAGCATTTTGACACGAATGCCCTCTTCGGTTACAAACTGGTCATAGGCAACCGTATAGCCCTTTTCGGCCCAAAGTGCGGATTCCGGGAGAGAGGCCTTTACGGTAAACGCTTTCTTCAGAAAACTTTCCTTGTAATCGGGTATGACAAGAATGCCGTTTGCATCGGGTTTGCCAATCGGTATGACATCCGATTCCACTCCATCCTGTGAATTATAGAATACTACGCTGTAATCATACTCTGCAGGAGTCGTAAACCAATCCCTGTTGATTACCCTGACATGGTTGTCATCAATCTTTTCAAAGTGCAGGGGCTGATAGACGTGCTTGACCTCATAGTAGTGGGGATGCGGGGTGCGGTCAGGGGCCAGCAGACCGTTGATTACAAAGTTACCGTCATTGGGCATATCGCCGAAATCTCCTCCGTAGGCCCAGAACTCACCCTCTTCAAGTTTCAGGCCGCTGCCCTTATACGCAAGCGGCGAGCCGTCTATGGGTTTGGCAATACCCTGGTCCACCCAGTCCCAGATGGCTGCTCCGGCAATGCTGGGATCGGAATATATTACATCCCAATACTCCGTAAGATTACCGCCTGAGTTACCCATCATGTGGGCGTACTCACGCATCCAGAAGGGTCGGTCATTCACCCTCTCGGCCACCTGTTTGAGTCGTGCGGGTGACAGATAACTGTCATCGTAAAGGTCCGATACCGAAAGGTCCGTATCACAGAACACCAGACGGGTGGAATCCAGTTCATCCACCTTGCTGCGCATAGCCTGCATATTGACACCTGATCCACCCTCATTGCCAAGTGACCAGAACAGTATGGACGGATGGTTAAAGTCCCTTCTGACCAGAGATTCGGCCCTGTCCACATGAGCTTTCATCCACACCGGGTCATTACCCATCTGGCGGTTGCGCAAACCGAATCCGTGTGACTCCTGACAAGCCTCGTCCATCACATAGAGTCCGTAGCGGTCACACAGTTCATAAAGTATCGGTGAATCGGGGTAATGTGATGTGCGCAGCATATTCACGTTGGCCTGTTTCATAAGCTTTATGTCAAGTTCGGTCGTAGCCGGATCAACATAATGGCCGGTACGCGGATGGTGGTCGTGACGGTTCACACCACGCAGTTTGACCGGCTGGTCATTTATGTACATCACCTCACCGCGCTTTTCAATGCGTCTTACACCGGTGTTCTGCACAAAACTCTCCACAATATTTCCTTTTGAATCAAGCAGTTCTATAAGGCACTCGTAGAGATTGGGCTTTTCGGCCGACCACACCAGCGGATGCTCCAGTACACCGGCCATATCAAGGGATATCGTATCTCCTGCCTTTATGGATTTGGCAGTATTGGAGAGTATCTTCTTTACATCCTTTCCATCGGTATTTCTACCCGTCAGGGATACTCTTACAGACATATCATCGGATTTGAGCCTTGACATATTGGCCAACTCCACGGCAACGTTGATTGCAGCGCTGCCGAAATCGGCCGATGGAATGAGTGAAATCCTGTAATCGGATATATGCTGCAGGGGGCGGCGCCAGAGTTTGACCGAACGGAATATGCCGCTCAGACGCCAGAAATCCTGGTCCTCAATGTAGGATCCGTCACACCAGCGATAGACCTCCACAGCCAGAAGATTCTGTCCCTCCTTCAGGTAACTTGTGATATCGAACTCGGCCGGCGACATGCTGTTCTGGCTGTAGCCCACCTTCTTTCCGTTCACCCAGACATAGAATGCCGAACTCACCGCCTCAAACTCCAGTATCCAGTTATGGGCCGGTATGTCGGATGCATTGAAGACAGTCACATAGCTGCCCACCGGATTGCGGTTTTCATAAGCAGTCCAGTTGCGGTCAGGAGTACCTGTAACCCGCGGATGGTCCCGGCGGAAAGGGTATCGGGAGTTGGTGTAGATGGGAGTACCGAATCCCTGCATCTGCCAGTCACAGGGCACATGTATGTCATCCCATCCGCTCACGTCATAACCGGGCTCAAAGAAACCGGCCGGGCGGCTGTCAGGGTCCGCCGACCAACGGAACTTCCAGGTTCCGTCCAGATATGTTATCTCCGGGTTTGTACTGTGGGTTGAAGGATTACCCAACGTAACATGATACGGGAGTTTGTTTATGCCTATGACGGCCGGATTCTCCCAATCCGGCGCGCTTTGTGCGGTCATCAAAACCGGCAGTAATGACAGGACAAGTGCAAAACGTATTCTCATAACACTGCGAAGATACGTTATTTGGCACGAAAAACAATTAAAACAGAGAAGTATGGTATGGCGGACCAAAAAAAACTCTATATTTGCACCCTTGAATTTTTTACGTACACGCGCACAAATAATTAATAACACAATAAAACAGTATGCAAAACAAAGGATTCGTAAAGATTTTTGCGATAGCACTGACACTGGTTTGTCTGTTCTATCTCTCCTTTACATTCAAGACCCGCAGCATTGAGAACAAAGCTGCCCAGAGCCAGGATGAACAGGCCTATCTTGACTCTGTAATGAACAAAAAGGTCTGGCTGGGTATCTACACATACAAAGAGTGCCGCGAGATGCAGATCGGTCTCGGTCTGGACCTTAAGGGCGGTATGAACGTCATCCTTGAAGTATCAATACCCGATGTGGTTAAGGCTCTGGCTGCCTACAGT
>CADCLI010000002.1 GCA_902802285.1 uncultured Bacteroidales bacterium | reverse complement strand
TGGAGTATCCCAGCGGATTCTATGAAGTGCGTGCATACACCAGCTATATGCTCAATTTTGATGAAAAATCAATCTTCAGCAGGGTTTTTGCCGTATTTGAGAAGCCCAAGGAAGAAGGCAGTTTCTATCAGTCCAGTCCGGTGGTAAAGATCCGCAAGGCCGAGTCTTTCAATCCCCGTCCCAAGACAGAGAATATCCACGACATAAACGCCTCTTTCTATCCCGAAGGCGGGCAACTTATAATCGGGAAACCGTGTCGCGTGGCATTCAAGGTAACAGATGAGACAGGATTCGGAACCGATGCCCAAGGCGTTACGGAAGACGGGACGGTCTCATTCTCAACTATTCACAACGGAATGGGTGAATTCCTCTTCACTCCCCTGCAGAGGCGTAATCAGGTTAAGATAACCGCGGGCGGCAAAACCCAGACTTTCAATCTCCCGCAAGCCCAAAATTCCGGCATCGCCCTGTCGGTCGTGCAGGACGGCAAAGACAGTCTGGAGGTAGCGGTTGATGCCACCGGCGGTTTTTACGGCACTACGCTTGGCGTCACACTCACATGCAGGGGTGAACTTATGGATTTCTTTACCATAGATGCCGGTCCGGCTCCCGCACGGAAAAAGATTTCACTCCACGGAGTACCTGAAGGAGTCTGCCGGATTCATCTATTTGACAGTCATGGCACACTCTACTCAAGCCGTTCATTATACCATCGCAGCAAGCAGACAAAAGTTCCGGTAATAGAAGTTAAGGCCGACAAGGACAGTTACGGACCTTTTGACAGGATACAACTCAATTTCAGCCTGGACGACGGTAACGGCAATCCGTTCCACGACCGTTTCTGCCTGTCGGTTCGCGATATCCGTAGTCAGGGCAGTCCGATGGCTGATGACCTCAGGACATTCATGCTTCTTTCATCAGACTTGAGAGGACTGATTGAGACTCCCTCATGGTATTTTGAATCCGACAGTCCGGAGTGTGACCATTCCCTTGACCTGCTCTGCATGATCCAGGGCTGGGAGCGTTATGACTGGAACATAATGACCGGCCAGTCAGAGTTCACTGAAAGGCATCGCAGGGAAGAGAGCCTCACGGTTAACGGATGGATCCTGAATTCATCGGGCAGAAGACCCATGAACGGAGTTGAGGTCAAAGCCGCCCTGGTGCCGCAGGACAAGAAACTGACTGAGACGTACTCATACATGACTGATTCAACCGGATATTTCGGGTTTGATCTGGGACCCGCCTTCTACGACTATGCCAAATTGAGCATCAGCGCATTCACCGGCAAGAGGAAACGCCTTGTCGGACCCGACGCCAGGATAGTGTTGGAGCGTTCCCTGAAACCCGCCATACGCCCATATCAGCCTGAAGAACTTGTCATAACCAGCAACCAGGCCACAAGGAAAAAGGCAGGCAACAGTCAGGCAGTTCAGGATGAAGACGGATTGTCGGCTATAATAAGCGTCGAAAAGGGATTGCTGCTTCCGGAGGTTGACATCAACGAGGACCGCATGTATGTGGATTATTTCACATTCAAGTCATACGATGTCATCAAGGATACTGAAGCCGAACTGGACAAGGGAGACTACTCCACTGACCTGTACGGTTATCTCATTGAGAAAGGATACGATATTTCAGACACCTGTCAAGGTGATTTCCGTGCGGATTCAGTCGAAATAAACGGTTTCAAGGCTTTCTTCTATATTCATGACAGCAAGCATTATTATGACAAGGGGATATCGGACTATCCGTTCTCAATTGATGCCATGGATATAAGGAGCATCATAGTTTATGAGAAACCGATGACCATGTTTGAAATAATACAGGTGTGTCCGCTGTTCAATGATTTCATGAACAAAGGGGTACAGAAAGGTCTTGGAAACGCCAGCGAGTATGCAAGCATGTTTCTGGATGACATGCCTGACGATTTCGCCCTTACAGATCTGTTTCCTGAATATCTGGCTAACAACCCCCACATTGACCCAAGAAAGCTTGAACGCCGCAAGATATTGGTCGATATTCAGTTAAAGGAGAAGAGAGAGATGAGCAGCAAATCAGACAGATTCAGGTTGGACCGCCGTGTAACTACCGTTGACGGTTTCTCCCGACCATACAGCTTCGATTCTCCCGAATATCCGAGCGGCCCCATACAGGGTGATGTGGATTACCGTCGCACGCTTTACTGGAACCCCAATGTCATAACCGACGAGGAAGGTAAGGCCCAAGTGGAATTCTACAACAGTTCCATAACCAGACATTTCAATGTCTCTGCTGCAGGAATCACCTCATCGGGTGTTCCATACATACTGGAGTCCGCATTCTGAACGGATATCAGTTGTTGAATACGGCAACGGATAAGGCGTAACCCTTTGAACGGTTTACTGTCGTTTCGGTCCTGGTATCGGCAGTCAGTATTCCATGCAGGTTGTCGGTTATACCGGTACCCTTAAGCTTGAATACGGCCTCCTTCCGGGTCCAGAACGATGCAAAAGATTCCTCCGGATCCTGAGAGCCCAGTATCTCCGCTTTTTCGGCCGGATTCATACTTTTATCCAGCAATCCGGTACTGAACTTACGGAATGATTCCACGTCAATCCCGACAGGCTCGTCACCCACGGCAACCGCTATTGCATTCCGGCAGTGACTGATATTGAAATGGATATCGGGATAATCCTGCAGGAAAGGCTTGCCATGACTTCCCGTTTCAATCCGGAACTCTTTAAGATGGAATACGGAGTTGAGCAGGTCCGCAAGCATGAGATATGATTTGAGTGTAGTAAACCGTCCGAAAGTATGTTTGAATCCGAGAGCCTGACTCCGTCTGGGTTCAGGAACCGAAGAGAGCATACGCTCCACCTCCGCATCCGTACAGAGGCTCATATCATCAAACAGACTGACACGGATCATGATTTGCGTACCACTATCTTGAACAGCCGGCCGGGAAGGCTTGTCACGAATATTATGCCCAGGACAATGGCCACTGCAACGCCCAACGCCGTAAAGCCAGTGGTCACAGCCACGCCCAGTTCCTTGGTCACCACATAGTATGCGGTCCAGAATATACCTGCACCGGGTATCAGCGGAAACACTCCACAAATCTGGAATACGATGACCGGACAGCGGCGACGTACAGCCATAAATCTGGATACCAGCACAACTGCAAGGGTTGCCACAAATGTGGACTCCACAACAGATGCGTTGGCAGTGCGCATCATCAGCAGATACACCGTCCAGCCGGCCAGGCCGCAGATTCCCACCGGAAGATACTGGTCACGTGGGACTCCGAACAGGACCGCAAAACCTGCTGTACCCAGGAATGCAGCCACCAGCTGTATGGGCCATACGGCTGTCAGGGCATCGGTTTTCATCCCTTCCAGCACTATTATTCCGTTTTCAATCCTGCCCTCGACAAGGAACGTAAGCGCCACTCCGGCTGCGATGCAGAAGAACACCGTGAGGGCATCTATCAGACGAGTCGATCCGGCAATGTAATCCTCGTTGGCAAGATCTCTGATACCATTGGTGAAAGGGACTCCCGGTATAAGCGGGATTATCGCGCCTATGATCATGTTTCCAGGATTCTCGCCGAACCCCATGCGATAGAACACGATGCAAAGAGCGGTGGCGAGTGTGCTTCCCAAGATATTTGTTACTATCTTGGACCATCCGAACCTGAACACGGAAAGCACAAACGCATATAGCAGAAGCCCCACCAGGAACGAAGCGGCGCAATCCATCAGGCTGCCACCGAAGATTGCACAGAATGAACCGCTGCCTACTGCAGATGCCAGAATCTGTTCCATAAAAGGTTTAGGTTTCATGGACCTGATGACAGCCAGTCTGGAACGGGCATCATCCAACGTACATTTTCCTGATTCTATCTCACGTGAAAGGCGGTTGACCTCTACCACTTTCTCCAGTTGTGCGCCTTTGAACGGGATGAACTCCACATTGGAGTATGATGTACCTCCCGATGTGATTATGCCGTTGCTGAGGACAAAGAAATGACCTGTGTCAACCCCGTAATGACGGGTGATACGCTCCATTGTCTCCTCTACACGGAAAATTTCAGCACCGTTCTCAAGCATTATATGCCCCGCATCGGTAGCCACCTGCATTACATCCGCGAGAGTATAGTCCTTTCCGTTGTCCATCAATACAGTCTATTTTCCGTTCGGAAAGTATTTCTTCTTGACGGGATCACATGTCAGCCCCACCCCGAGTTTACGGAAAATCTTGCGGTCCACCTCACTCAGCAGTACCGTACAGTGAACCTGACATCCACGCAGTTCAGGCAACATCTCCAATGCCCGGCGGCAGTTGTCATCCTGCTGGCTGAGTATTGATAGGGCCACCAGGACCTCATCGGTATGAAGGCGAGGGTTATTGCCGTGCAGATAATCCACCTTGGTCTTCTGGATGGGCTCAATCATATTCTGAGGAATGAGTTTGACATCGTGGTCAATGCCTGCCAGGAATTTGGTGGCGTTCAGTATAAGAGCAGCACTTGGGCCCAGCAAAGCTGTGGTCTTGGAGGTTATAATGGTACCGTCCGACATTTCCATAGCCGCTGCCGGAACTCCGGTCTGGTCCTGACGCTCTTTGGCGGCAATTGTAGTACGGCGGGTGGCTGTAGTGATACCGGCCTTGTTCATGAGCAGGGCTATACGGTTCACCTCCACCTCGTTGGTCTTGCCGCTGGCCATATCGCCCAAAGCAGTGTAATAGCGCCTGATCACCTCATCCTTGGCGCATCGGCAGCAGACCTCATCATCGCTGATGCAGAATCCGGCCATATTTACGCCCATGTCGGTAGGTGACTTGTAAGGATTCTCCCCGTAAATACCTTTGAAAAGGGCATCGAGTACGGGGAATATCTCTATATCACGATTGTAATTGACGGCGGTTTTTCCGTAAGCCTCCAGATGGAACGGATCAAGCATGTTCACGTCGTCAAGATCGGCGGTGGCGGCCTCGTATGCTATGTTGACCGGGTGATTTAGCGGAAGATTCCAGATGGGAAATGTCTCAAACTTTGCATAACCTGCCTTGACTCCGTGTTTCTGCTCCTGATAGAGCTGGCTCAGGCAGACAGCCATCTTGCCGCTTCCGGGACCTGGTGCGGTAACCACCACCAAAGGTCTGGTTGTAACCACATAGTCATTGCGGCCGAATCCTTCATCAGAATCGATAAGTGCCACATTGTTGGGGTATCCTTCAATGATATAATGAACATATGTGACTATTCCCAGGCGTTTGAGACGCTCGCGGAAAGCATCGGCGCTGGACTGGCCGTTATAATGAGTTATGACTACCGAACCCACCAGCAGGCCACGGCTCTGGAACTCCTCACGAAGGCGCAACACGTCCATATCGTAGGTGATTCCCAGGTCACTGCGCACCTTGTTCTTTTCAATATCCAAAGCGCTGATTACAATGACTATCTCGGCGTAATCACTCAACTGCTTGAGCATACGCAGCTTACTGTCAGGCTGAAAACCGGGTAGAACGCGGCTGGCATGATGGTCGTCAAACAGTTTGCCACCGAACTCCAGATAAAGTTTGTCTCCGAACTGGGCAATGCGCTCCTTGATGTGTTCGGACTGTATCCTTAGATACTTCTCGTTGTCAAATCCGTATATCATAACGGGTCACAAAAATAATCAAAATCCCACATTTTTACTACTTTTGCGGAAACAAATAGTACAACATATGCTTACCAGATTAGTCTTATTGTTCTTCACGGCCATAATTGCCGTAACCCCATGTATGGGACAGTCGGCTACCATTGATTCGCTGATGAAGTTTGCAGGTAACATACACCAGTTCAATACACTCTTTCCCCAGGAGAAGGTATTCATTCAATTTGACAACACATCCTACTACACCGGTGAGACAATCTGGTTCAAGGCTTTCGTTACAAACGCCTCCACATTGGGACGTGCAGAGAGCAAGGTGTTGTATGTTGATCTGCTTTCACCGACCGGAGTCCTGCTCAAGCAGGAGAAACTCAAGATTGTTGCAGGACAGGCGGACGGTTCATTCCCGCTTCTGGACGGATCGACTGCACAGGCACGTGAAAAGCGTGGCGTGGTGACATACCCAAGTGGTTTCTATGAGATACGCGCATACACCAGTTATATGCTCAATTTTGACAATGAGATCCTGTTCTCCAGAGTCATCGCAGTGTATGACCCGCCCAAGGAAGAGGGAAACTACTATGAATCCAGTCCTGTCATCACCCTTAAAAGGTCGGAGACTTCCGAATTCCGTCCCAAGACAGAAAAACTACGCGACATAAACGCATCTTTCTACCCCGAGGGCGGTCACCTCATAATAGGCAAACCGTGCCGGGTGGCTTTCAAGGTTACTGATGATTCCGGATTCGGAGTTGATGCAACCGGAAAGCTGGAGGGTAAAGACATAGCCTTCAGCACCATACATGACGGAATGGGAGAATTCACGTTTACTCCCCAGGAGCGCCGCAATTCGGCTGTAATAACTGTAGGCAACTCAACCCGCAATTTTCCGCTTCCCCAAGCGGAGCCATCCGGTTATTCCATGCATGTTGAACCCTTTGGCACCGACAGCATACGTATCCTCATTGACGCATCCGGCTTTACACCCACAACTTTGGGACTAAGCCTGACCTGCCGTGGCGAGCTGATGGATTTCGGCACCATCGAAACAGGTTCCGGCATCATTGAGAAAACCATCTCCATGCGCGGCATTCCCGACGGAGTATGCCAGGTCTACCTTTTTGACCGCAACGGCATAAAGTATGCCTGCCGTACACTTTATCACCGCAGCCAAATTGTCAAGGCACCTGTCCTGAAAGTCAAATCAGATAAGCAGAACTACAATCCGTTTGAGAAGATTGTCCTGGATTTCAGTCTTACCGACAGCAAGGGAGATCCGTTCCGCGACCGTTTCTGTCTTTCCGTACGTGACTCACGTAACCAGAGCAACGCATTTGCCGATGACCTGCGCACATCGATGCTCCTGTCTTCAGACCTTAAGGGTTTCATAGAGAACCCCTCCTGGTATTTTGATTCGGATGATCCTGAATGTGACCATGCCCTTGACCTGCTCTGTCTGATTCAGGGATGGGAAAGATATGACTGGGAGATCATGACCGGCCAGAAGGCTTTTTCAGAGAGACACAGGATGGAACGGAGTCTGACTCTTAACGGATGGATACTCAATCCTTCCGGAAAGAAAACTATGGAGAACGTTGAAGTGACAGCGTCACTGGTTCCTCAGGACAAGACCCTTACAGAGATATATTCATACACTACCGATACACTGGGTTATTTTGGTTTTGACATAGGTGCCGAATTCTATGACAAAGCCAAGTTTACCATCAACGCGCACACCAGCCGGGATCATCTCATAGGCCCCAACGCCAGGATACAGATTGACCGTCCCACCATACCGTCTGTCCGTGCATATACTCCGGGAGAACTTGTGTTTACAGGCATACAGAACAAGAACAGGAAAAAAGGTACACCTGTCACAGAACAGGATGAAGGTCTCCCTACTGTCATAAACGTTGAGACCGGTTTCCTTCTGCCCGACGTGGACATCGATGAGGAGAGAATGTACATAGATTACTTTACGTTTAAGGCATACGATGTAGTAAAGGACGTTGAACTGGAATTGGACAAGGGTGATTACTCGACTGACCTGACGGGTTATCTCCTGGACAAAGGCTACGTAGTCGTACCTGATGACAGTGGCGGCATTGAGTCAATCAACGGATGGGAACCGTTCTTCTATGTGCATGACAACAAGAAATTCCTGGACAATGGTATTTTTGGGAGTCCGGGCTCCATTGATACCAAGGACATTCGAAGCATCATAATATTTGACCGCCCCATGTTCCTGATGAACATACTTACACAATGTCCTCTTTATCAGGATTATCTTAACAAAAGAGTCCAGAATATCTTTGGAGAGGATCTGTATCGCCGTCTGGTCCTGATTGACATTCAGGTCAAGGAAGAGCATGAACTGAGCAAACGGGAAGACCTGTTCAACATAGACAAGAGGATAACGACCGTCGACGGATACTCACGCCCATACAGTTTCTATTCGCCCGAATACCCCAACGGACCCGTGTTCGGTGATGTGGATTACCGCCGTACCCTTTACTGGAATCCCAACGTAATAACAGACGAAGACGGACATGCCCAAGTGGAATTCTACAACAGTTCCATAACCAAGCACTTCAACGTCGAGGCTGCAGGCATCACATCATCCGGAGTTCCTTACATACTTGATGAGGGATTCTGATTCCTATTATCAAAAAAAAGCCCGGGTAAACCGTTATTTAAATAATAAAGTGTTATCTTTGCGCCCGCCAATGCCGCAAAGGCCTTGGCATGTGTTTACAACATATTGTCTAACTTTATCTTAGTTTCAATTTTTAGTAATGGAAGATTTTAAGAATGTAGCTCCCCTTCAGGAATTTGACTGGGATGCTTTTGAAAACGGAACTGCCGCACAAGGCATGTCAAAAGAGCAGCTCGAGCAGGCTTATGACACAACCCTCAACAAGGTTGCCGACAACGAGGTTGTCATCGGTACTGTCACAGCCATCAACAAGCGCGAGGTTATCGTTAACATCGGATACAAATCCGACGGTATCATCCCAATCAGCGAATTCCGCTACAACCCCGACCTCAAGGTAGGTGATGAAGTTGAGGTTTACATTGAGAACACAGAGGACAAGAAGGGACAGCTGCTTCTGTCACATAAGAAGGCCCGCGAGTCACGCTC
Source organism: uncultured Bacteroidales bacterium (assembly GCA_902802285.1). Lineage (GTDB taxonomy): Bacteria > Bacteroidota > Bacteroidia > Bacteroidales > Bacteroidaceae > Colenecus. The sequence goes on along the minus strand of CADCLI010000002.1, from coordinate 54,195 downwards.
ATGGGATCGCGTAAACGAGGCTCTGGAGTCACAGGAGATTGTAAAGGGTTACATCAAGTGCCGCACAAAGGGTGGTATGATCGTCGACGTATTCGGCATCGAGGCCTTCCTGCCCGGCTCACAGATCGATGTCAAGCCCATCCGCGACTACGATGTATTCGTTGGCAAGACCATGGAGTTCAAGGTTATCAAGATCAATCAGGAATACCGCAACGTGGTTGTTTCACACAAAGCTCTCATTGAGGATGAGCTTGAGCAGCAGAAGAAAGAGATCATCAGCAAGCTTGAGAAGGGTCAGGTACTTGAGGGTACCGTCAAGAATATCACCTCTTACGGTGTATTCATTGACCTGGGAGGCGTTGACGGTCTTATCCATATCACAGACCTCAGCTGGGGCCGCGTAAGCGATCCTAAGGAGATTGTCCAGCTTGACCAGAAGATCAACGTGGTTATTCTTGACTTCGATGATGAGAAGAAGCGTATCGCTCTTGGTCTCAAGCAACTCACTCCGCACCCATGGGATTCACTCGATCCTAACCTTAAGGTTGGTGACGTTGTCAAGGGTAAGGTTGTCGTTCTGGCCGAGTATGGTGCATTCATTGAGATTGCTCCGGGCGTAGAGGGTCTGATCCACGTATCAGAGATGTCATGGAGCCAGCACCTGCGTGTAGCTCAGGACTTCATTAAGGTTGGTGACGAGGTTGAGGCTGTCATCCTGACACTTGACCGTGCAGAGCGCAAGATGTCTCTGGGTATCAAGCAGCTCAAGCAGGATCCGTGGGAGAACATCGACGAGAAGTATCCCGTTGGTTCAAAGCACACCGCTATCGTACGCAACTTCACCAACTTCGGTATCTTTGTTGAGATTGAGGAAGGTGTTGACGGTCTGATCCACATCAGCGACCTGAGCTGGACCAAGAAGGTTAAGCATCCGTCAGAGTTCACAACCATCGGTGCTCCCATCGATGTTGTAGTTCTGGAGATAGACAAGGAGAACCGTCGTCTCAGCCTCGGCCACAAGCAACTTGAGGAGAATCCTTGGGATGCATACGAGTCAATCTACACCGTTGATTCAATCCACGAGGGTAAGATCACCGAGATGATGGACAAGGGCGCAGTCATCCAGCTCGCAGAGGGCGTTGAGGGCTTCGCTACTCCCAAGCATCTTGTAAAGGAGGACGGCTCACAGGCTCAGCAGGGTGAGACTCTCCAGTTCAAGGTTATAGAGTTCAACAAGGATTCCAAGAGAATCATCCTTTCACACAGCCGCATATTCGAGGATATCGCCAAGGCCGAGGCTAAGGCTGAGAAGAAGGCTGCACGCAAGGCTGGTGCCAAGAAGGAGAAGGAGGAGCCGGTTATCCAGAACCAGGCCGCATCTACCACCCTTGGTGACATCGACGCTCTTGCAGCTCTCAAGGAGCAGCTGGAAGGTGGTAACAAGTAATCCCTGATTATCACATTATTTAATAAAAGGACCGCACGTGCGTGCGGTCCTTTTTAGTACCTTTACCCCGGTTTTATGGAAAAGTTTCAGGTCACCATACTCGGATGCGGTTCTGCCACACCGAGCCCCAAGCACTACACATCGTCACAGGTCATAGAGATCCGTGGTAAGTTGTTTATGGTAGACTGTGGTGAAGGGACCCAGATACAGTTACGCCGCTCTCATGTGGCATTTGCGCGCATCAATCAGATTTTCATTTCACACCTGCACGGTGACCATTGTTTCGGACTTCTGGGCATGATATCCTCATTCGGACTATTGGGCCGTACTGCTCCCCTCATCATACATGCACCACAGGAACTGGGACCTGTCTTGCAGTATGAGATGGATTTCTATTGCCGCGATCTTGAATACCAGGTAGAGTTCCAGGGGTTTGATCCCGACACAACTTCTGTCATATATGAGGACCGTTCTCTTTCCGTCACGGCATTTCCGCTCAGGCATCGCGTTCCATGCGCCGGTTTCCTTTTTCAGGAAAAACCCACATCAGACCATCTGGACAGGGCGGCAGCCGATTTCTACGGAGTACCTACGTGGGATTACAACCGCATTAAGGATGGAGGTGATTTCATTACGCCCGACGGTGACGTAATACCGCATGAACGCCTGACAAAACCCGCTGATACATGCCGCAGTTACGCATATTGCTGTGACACTGCGTACAACCCTTCAATGATTCCGATAATTAAAGGCGCAGACCTTATCTATCACGATTGCACATATTCAAGCCGGAATGCCGACCTTGCCAAGAAACATTTCCACAGCACAGCTGCCGATGCCGCAAGGACAGCTGTTGAATCATGTGCCCGAAAACTCATGTTAGGACACTTCTCGGCCCGTTACGATGATGAGACTTGCCTGCTTGAGGAGGCCAAACAGTTGTTTCCGGACACTATCCTTGCAAAAGAAAACCTAACTGTCTCTATCTGACTATGGCAATGATGGCATACGATGAACGCAGGATACTGGAGATGCTCCATGAGGATGACATCTCGCGCCGGCGTGCCTTTGAATCCATTGTCAACAACTTCAGCGAACAACTATACTGGCAGATCCGTCATATGGTCCTTTCACACGATGATGCCAATGACATACTGCAGAACACATTCATAAAGGCGTGGACCAATCTGGATTCATTCATGGGCTATTCCAGGATATCCACATGGCTCTACCGCATAGCCATCAACGAGACTCTGACCTTCCTCAACCGCCAGAAAGCCACCATCCCGATAGAGACCGATGAGGAGGGTGAATTGAGCATTGCAGACCGTCTGGAGAGTGACCCTTATTTTGACGGAGACCTTACAGAGCGGCAACTTCAGGAAGCAATAGCCACACTTCCGGATAAACAGCGTATGGTATTCAATATGAAGTATTTCAATGAGATGAAATATGAAGAGATTTCGGAGGCTTTGGGAACCAGCATAGGAGCCCTGAAAGCATCTTATCACATAGCTGTTAAAAAAATTGAAGAGTATTTCAACAATATAGATTAAACCATTTCACTGTAAACCTGTCAAAACAACGAATGAAAAAAGAAATAATATACAATTTTGATGAACGCGAGCCACGCAGACCGTTCACTGTTCCGGAAGGTTACTTTGAGAACCTGACGCAGAACATCATGGACGCACTGCCACAGCAGGAATCAATATATTCCACCACTATCACCGTCACCCCGTGGATGCGCATCAGACCTTATCTGTATGCAGCTGCAGCTTTTGTAGGCATATTCTTCTGTATTAAAGCAGCCGTTGGGATCAGCACCCGCAACAACGCTTCAGAAATGGCACAGACAGAAGAGACCACAATCTATTCTGACGAGTACATTGATTCATTCCTGGAGACAGCCATGATGAATGACTACACCTTATATTATACCTTGGTTGAACCTGGCAATTGAGCGGCTTATGAAACATTTTCTGACAATTATATGTCTGATGATGGCATTGTCTGTTTCGGCCCAGTCTCAGCAATCCAATGTTCAACGCTTTGGTTCTCAGCAGCAACAAAGACAAGGCGGTTGGGGACAGTGGCAAAACAGAAGCACACAACCGGTTCAGCAGACTCCTAACCGTAGTGGTCAGTTCTCTGCCGCCGAATACTGGAAACAGCAGAAAGCATTCTTTACCGAAAAAGCAGACCTGACAGAAGAAGAAGCCAACGCATTCTTTCCACTCTACAACGAACTCCAACAGAAAAAACGTGACCTCAGCAGGGAGATACGTCACATAATGCGTCAGGGCGGAGTCCAGTCATCAGAGGAACTAAGCCTCAAGGCAATAGACGCACAGGCCGAAACAAACATCAAGATTGCAGAATTGGAGAAAGAGTATCTTCAAAAGTTCAAGAAGATACTTCCCGCATCAAAGATTCTAAAGGTCCAGAATGCCGAAGAACAGTTCAACAGTCAGATTCTTAAGGACATACAGCAATCCCGCGGACATCAGTTCCAACAGGGACAAAACAGGCCGATGCAACCGCAATTCAACTGGCCGACACAAAAAAAGGAGTAGATTCAATCTGCTCCTTTTTTCTTGAAACCCGCCGTAATGTCAACAAACTCACCATTCTCAATCCTATACATGCGCTGATTGGTGGTAGGGCTGGGCAACGGCCCCCTACTCTCTATATAGGGCCCTACCTTGACGTAATCCAGAGAATCTTTCCTGAAACATTCCGGCAGTTCCTGACGGCCCGAGTACCAGGCTGTCTTTATACCCGCGGCATGTACACGGTCGGCAAGCCGCATTACCTCCCCCGGCTCACGGTCGCCTCCCATGAAACATACACACGTCACATCACGACCATAGCGTTCCAGCAGTCCGTCAAGCATGTCGTCATCCAATAACAAACCTATATCATCCTGCAACATCGGGCTGTGACAACCCGGACAGCGGTTAGGACACTGGGAGAGGTTAAGCGATAGCGTAACCTCTCCCGGTACATCCTGGAATACTATATCGTATGATGCAATTTTCATTTAAAGAGTTGCGTAGTAGCGCTTGCTTGCCTCCACCTGACGTGCAGCCGAGAAGTTGCTCACGCGTTTCATGTATCCGATGATACGTGTCAGGTAGTCAACATTGGTTGAGTGGCAGTGCGGGCACTCCTTAAGATAACGCTTATCAATGGTTCCGCATTCGTTGCAGATGGTGTTGGGAATGTTGAACGTAAAGTAGTTGCAACCCTCCTGTGCGGCCACACGCAGCAACTGGCGGTACTGAGCCTTTGAAAGATGCTCCTCAAGATTGCAGTGAAGAGCTGATCCTCCGGTAAGATGCTCAATATACTTGACACCGTGCAGACGGAACCGGTCAATCACGTTAAGAGTGGTATCCTCAACCTTGTAGAAGTAGCTGTTGTAGCAGTCTCGCGGTACAACATAACCGTCCTCCTTATCCCACTTGGCGTTCTTTACTCCTACGTTCTCGGCCGGAATCATCTCGCAGTTAAACATGACACCCTTTGAGCGGTACTTCTTGTTAAGCTTCTCAATGATACCCAGAACGGTCTGAACGTATTCAGTATAACGCGGGTTGTCACTGATCTCAATGCCCAGGAACTCGGCGCTCTCAACCAGGCCGTTTACGCCGATTGTCAGATACTGACGGCCGATATTGATGTAACCGGAGTCAAACAGCGGCAGCATACCCTTGTTCTGGAGTTCCTTGAGGTTCTCGTTATATGCGGTCTGAACCTTGTGCATCAGGTCTACAACCTCCTCAATGTATTTCTGATACGGGATTCCCATGCGCTGTGCATACTGGACACAACGGTTCAGGTTGATGGTAAGCACACTCTTGGAACCGGTACTTACGCCACCTGCGCCAAGTGTATAAGAGAATCCGTTATCGGTAATCTGGTTACGCAGACGGCAGCAGCTGGACAGGGAGTCTGCATTGTCGCTGATATAGGTAAAGAATGAGTGACCCTCGGCGTACATCTCGGCTGTAAAGTCACCGTACTCCTTATCCTTGACGTCACCGTTCTCGGTAAGAAGAGCCATGGTCTCAACGGGGAATGTAAGCACGCAACGCAGACGCTCCTGGTTGAACCACTTCATGAAACGCTTCTGCAGCCATGAGAGAGACTCCCAGTGAGGCTTCTCGCCGTCCGGGAAACGGAACTCGCCAAAGAGTGACTCAAAGTAGTAGCGGTCATAGTAACTGATGTTCCAGAACACTGACTGGAAATTGCGTGCGCCGGTAGGCTGGTTGATAGAGTAAACCACCTGCTGGAAGCAATCTGTTATAACCTTATCTATTGTGCGTTTCTTAAGGCTCAGGTCAACCACTTCATCTGCACGCTTATAATAATCCTCACCGTACTCCTTCTCAATGAAGTAGTTCATGTACATGAGGAACTCAGGAGTAGCACAGGCGCCTGAGAGCATGGATGAAACCATGAATACCATGTTGATGAAACCGCCGCAGAAAGCCTTCAGGTTGGTGGGCTGTGTAGCGTTTCCGCCTATTGACTTGGTACCGCCCAATAGCCACGGATACATGGTTATACTTGCGCAGTAGTTGGCCAGGTTGGTCTCATCGTTCTTGTAGATGAAGTGCTGATGCAGCAGACTCATATACTTGTCGGCCACCTCCTTGCCGTACATCTGGCGGATGCGGTCGCACAGCAGACGGCGGTTAAGGCGGATAAAGCCTTTCTTGGGCAACTCACCTATCAGAGTTGCGATGTTCTTGTTTTCAACGTTGGCGTTGGCGTCAAACTTGCTTCCCTCAGCAGCGTTCGCAGCCTGACAATAGCCCATGAGGAACTCGAGTTTTGACTTAGTCTCACGGTCCTCAGCGTGACGGTTGCGGTACAGCATGTACGTCTTGGCAACCTGATAATAGCCCTCGGCCATCAGAGCCACCTCAACCTGGTTCTGAATCTCCTCAACGCTGATTCCGCTCTGAATATTCAGATGGCTCAGGATTCCGGTCATAACCTCCTCGGTTGCAAATGCACCCGAAGCCAGGAAAGACTTGGAGATAGCGGCCTTAATCTTGTCAATGGTAAACACCTCGTGTTTGCCATCTCTTTTTACAATATATGTCTCCATAAATAACTAAAAGTATTCATCAAGTAAATACAGCAGAGAGAACACGTCTCTCCACAAAGTATGTTGCATTATCTGTCAGGACAACTCCCTAAATCCCGGCCTCGTAGTCCTGCAAGAACCAAGGATCTGTTTGTCATTGGCAGGTCTTCTGACTTATCCCGCCCGATGCGCCTTCCCGGTTCTTACCTCACCAGTGGCAGAGAGAGCATCGGATTGATAATTAAGGATTTACAGCAGCAGGTACTGTCCCGGATTTACACCGGATTCCAAATTACTCCTTTGGGTGCCGCCCCTAAGGAAACCAATGACGTAGGCAAAGATATTATAAAAAAGATAAGTTGGTACGTGTTGTTGATAACTAAAAAGCACTTATTTCCGAGAAGTTTTCAACAACCCTTGCTACAACAGTTTCTTTCCGTATTCGGGAAACTTTTTGATTATTTTTGCAAAAAAGTTTTCCAAAATGTATAACTTTGGATTGAACAAAAACGCATTGTCATGGCACTTAAAAGATTCGGAGTTTCACTTGAGGACGAGTTGCTGGAGCAGCTTGACACGTTTGTAAAGGAGGACGGTTACGCCAACCGCTCGCAGGCCATACGTTTCCTGATAGAAAAGAACCTTGCTGAGAAGAAATGGCAGTGCAATCATATAGTGGCCGGCACCATATTTATAATATATGACCAGCAGCGGACCGATATATCAGCACGCATATCGGATATACAGATCCGCCACCAGAATCTTGTACTCTCCTCACAACAGCACTATATAAGTGAGGGTACCTGCCTGCACGTGTGCACCGTAATGGGCGAGGCCCGCCTGCTTACCGCCCTGGCCGATGAGATGACATCCATCAAGGGCATCCGCCACGGCAAGCTCCTTATGAGCCGGGCCGATTAATGGCGTCTACGCCGCCAACTGTCGGCTGTCAGCTATTAGCTATTGGCTATTTCTTTATAAAGAAGCTTCCTACGGCAATTACCACTACCAGGCCTGAAAGCAGGAAAGCCCACACATTCACAACCCTGGACGATGCCGTTATGGTATAGTCGCCCGGTATCAGGAAACTGCCCTCAAAACGGTATTTTATCACGCCGTCCTCTATCTGTCCGCGCCCGGCATCGGAGACACGACCCGGCATTTTGAGTATATAAGGTGCCTCCAGATTCATCAGGCCCAGGCTCTTATTCCACAGATTCTTTCCGTAATCAGCAATTTCATCGCTATAATCGGCTTTTGTAAAGGCATCGGTCTTAAAGAAGCGGTCCAGAAACTCAAGTTCCCTGTTCTCATAGAACTCCACATCCTGATTCCATGCCTCATGCATAACCGAATCACGCATGGAGAGGAATGTCTTACGGTCCACAGGAGGATTTATCTCATCGTAGAAACGGTCTATTGTACGGAAATAGACATCCCATGTTACGTCATATATCCAGTGGTCCGTCTTGAATGATATATCCTGAAGATACTGGAGTTCCTGACCTGTAATTCCCTTGGGCAGTTCCGGATAGCCGGTGTACCAGAAAGAGGCCTCATCCTGAGTCACGTAATCGGTAACGGGAATACTCAAATCCGCGTTCCAGCCCCGGAATGTCTCAGTAAAGGTATATTCGGTATAGAACCATTTGAATTTCCTGTCAAGGCTTGAGTTGGAACGGATAGGCTTGCCGCAAATCTGCAGGGCAGGGCAACCGTTCATATCCTCCACCTTTTCAAAACTCCGTCTGATGACAGTCTTGTATATGGTATCGGTCGCGTATTTACGGATGTAGTCTTCCTCATCAACCTGTTCCCATCCTTCATCTTCAGTCAGGCAACTTCTGTCGTCCGATGCAACAGTCCTTACACATGAACCGTCACGCATCACCTCGGTTACCATCTGAACCTTCCATTCGTCACATGAGACCATAGCCAGCATTGTGACGGCAAACAAAATTTTAGAAATCGAAACTCGCATAAATCTTCTTCTTTATGATTTTACGTTCATTCATTATTCTCATTTTCTCTATGTGCAGATAATAATTCTCTGCCGGAGAACACTCCTCACACTCAAAAGATGAGGAAGCAACTCCAAGATAATCTGCATTTGCATCATCCGTACCCGCTGCCTTGCTCTCCAGATGCACAAACAGCAGCATCAGCACAACCGCAGCCACCGATGATACCGTCCTCAGTGCAGTGAGCCACATCGGAATGCGCCTGGGGATATCTATTGCCGCCATGATGCTGTCGGTCAGCGCATCTGCATCGGGCACCTGGGGCATCTGCCCTTTGAGCCGTTCCATCAAATCATCAATCCTTTCCATATCCCATCTGTATCAATCGTTCTCTTATATTCTTTTTGGCCGCATACAGATTGCTCTTTATCTGATCTGCATCCAGGCCTGTAATCTCTGTTATCTGTGCGGTGTCCAGTCCTTCCAGCTGGCTCAGGGTAAACACCAGTTTCTGTTTTCCGCTAAGCTCATCGGCCATCACCTTTATGACCGATACCCACTCGCTGCTTTCCAACTGCCGCTCCGGGTCACTGTCATCGGCCACCGTTTCAAAGATCCTTTCATCCACTTCAGTCGGGCCGATGGGCCTTACCTTGCGCAGGCGGTCCAGACAGAGCCTTGATGCAATGGTATAAACCCATGTGTTGAAACTGTAACGGTCATCATAACTAGTCATGTTCTGCCACACCTTTATAAAAGTGTCCTGCACCACATCCTTGGCCTCCTCTACATCGGCCAGCATCTTGAGCGAGAGCGAATAGACCATACCCTGGCAGTTCTGCACCACATACCTGAAAGCGCCCTTGTCACCTCTACGGCATCGACTTATTATGTCACTCTCTATCTGTTGCATCCTGATGTGGACTTCAGTTGATTATACGCTTGTGCATTACAAAAGTCAAAAATAGGCAAAAAACGGATATTGTCCGATGCAAATAATCGTGTTACCTTTTTATTAATTCGTGCCACCGTTGTATCTTTGCACAAACTAACTAACACTATCTGCAATGAAACACCTTACACTATTCCTGGCAGCAACAGCCATATCATTCAGCGCTGTGAACGCCACAGAACTGCCTGACACTCTTAATGAGGTTGTAATAACCGGCACACGTGCTGCCACCGATGTGCGCCAACTGTCACAGACTGTGAATGTGATAGACCGTACCGCAATTGAGGAGACCAACCGTGCATCGCTCCTACCCCTGCTTACCGAGCAGGTTCCGGGTCTGTTCATCACCCAGCGCGGTTATTCCGGTTTTGGAGTATCGGGCGGTGCCGCAGGTAACATATCCATGCGCGGTATGACCGGAGGTACGGCCCGGATGATAGTCCTTATTGACGGACATCCCAACTATGCCGGTATCTACGGACACCCCATTGCCGACTCCTATCAGTCACTCATGACCGAGAGGGTCGAGGTACTGCGTGGTCCCGCATCAATCCTGTACGGATCTGGTGCTATGGCCGGCGTGGTCAACATAGTAACCAAGAAAGAGGAGGGCACACACGCACGCCTTCATGCAGGTTACGGGTCATTCAACACAGCCGAGACCGAGTTCACCGCCAGCACCCGTCAGGGTAAGTTCAGTGCAGTGGCATCAGGTTCATACAACCGCACCAACGGACACCGCGACAATATGAACTTTGAGCAGTTTGGAGGATATGCCAAGCTGGGATACGATATATCAGACAACTGGAACGCATCGGCCAATGTGGATGTAACCCGTTTCAAGGCTTCACAACCCGGTTCTGAAAGCGCTCCACTGATAGATGCCGACCAGAAGATAACCCGAGGAACCTCAGCCCTGTTCATTGAGAACAGATACGCTCGCACACAAGGTGCCGTAAGCCTGTTCTACAGCTGGGGTGACCATTGGATAAATGACGGCTATGCACCAGGTACCACACCCAAACTCTTCCGTTTCATCTCTTATGATGAGATGCTGGGAGCATCGGCCTGGCAGAGTGCAAGCCTGTTTGACGGCAACCGCCTGACCATAGGATTTGACTACTACCGTTACGGCGGCAAGGCCGATAACCATTTTGTTGACGGACCAACAGCCGGCCAGGATGTGCCCCAGGTTGATGAGCGTGAAGACGAGTTTGCTGGATATCTGGAGATGCGTCAGGCCATTGGCTCACTGCTTACCCTGAACGCCGGACTGCGTGTAGATCACCACTCAAAGGCAGGTACCGAACTGGTTCCGCAGTTTGGAGCGGCATTTCATCTGCCGGCAAATGCCCAGATAAAGCTGTCTGTAGGCAAGGGATTCCGCTATCCCATAATCAGGGAAATGTACATGTATCCGCCCCAGAACAAGGACCTAAAGGCCGAATCGCTCTGGAACTATGAGCTCTCATTCTCACAGAGAATATTTAACAACAAGCTCTACTACGGCATCAATGTCTTCAAGATGGATGCAGAGAACATAATCCTTACCCTGCCCAACCCTAACGGTGCGGGAATGCTCAACCAGAACAGCGGAGAGCTCAAGAACACAGGCGTGGAGGTTGAGGCATCATACCTGATTTCAAAGTCATTTGCAGCCAACTGCAACTACAGTTATCTCAAGATGGAGACTCCTGTAGTAGGTGCACCAGAGCATAAGGCTTATCTGGGCGGTTCTTACACCAGCAACGGCTGGCATGCCAGCACCGGTCTGCAGTATGTAAACGGTCTCTACTCTGCAGTTGGCCCCGACAAGAAGGAGGATTTCCTGCTCTGGAACGCCCGCGTATCATATCAGTTGTCCGATATGGTACAGCTCTGGGTAAACGCAGACAACCTGCTCAACACCAAGTATCAGATCAACGCAGGATACCCCATGCCCGGCATAGCATTCATGGGCGGTATCAACCTGTCATTCTGATATAGAGTGTCAAAAAATTAGACGATTTTAGGGTAAAAAAGACGATTCAGCATTAAAAACTTGTAGTAAGGCAAGGGGGAGCGGTACTTTTGAGCTGTCAATAAAACAAAAAGTATGAGACAGCTAATCAAAATATCACTCCTCCTTGTTTTGCTGAACGTATCGGCCGCCGGCAATGCCGCCGGTGGCGATACGGTTCGGCTCACCATGAGCCAGGTTATACGCATGGCTCAGGAGTCATCGCCGCAGGCGGTGCAGGCACGCAACACGTTTGAGTCGGCCTGGCTCAGTTACCGCAGCTACAGGGCCAGCATGCTCCCCACCCTGTCACTGTCATCATCGCCGTCACTTAATCACAGCACCAATTACGTGACTCTGCCCGACGGCACCGAGCAATATGCGCAGAGCAACAGCATGCGCAACAACCTGTCGCTAGACCTTTCACAGAACGTGTGGTTTACAGGCGGCACCATTTCTCTGTCCGGCAGTCTGAGCCGTCTGGACCAACTGGGCGACAACCCTACTCACAGCTACTACTCACAGCCGCTGCAACTGAGTTTCTCACAGAGCCTTAACGGCTACAACTCATTTAAATGGAGCCGCAAGACCGAGCCCATAGAGTATCGTAGGGCACGCAAGCAGTATGCCGAGACCATGGAGCTGGTGGCATCGCAGGCTGCAATGGTGTTCTTTAATCTGGTATCGGCCCAAACAGAACTGGAGATAGCACAACTCAACCATGCCGCCACCGACACCCTTTACACATACGGACTGGGCAGGTACAATATAGGTACCATAACCGAGAACGAACTGCTCCAGCTGGAACTCAACAAGCTGAACAGCGAGACCAGCATAATGTCATCGCAGATGTCGTTCGATGACGCCGTTGACCAGCTCCGCAACTTCCTTAACCTGACATCGGACACACAGATAGAGGTTGTTACCACCGACAGCATTCCCCATTTTACGGTGCCGCTTGACCAGGCAATGGAGCTGGCACGTCAGAACAGTCCGGATATAGAGAGCATGGAGCTGAGCCGTCTTAACAGCGAGAGCAATCTGGCATACTACAAGTCACAGGCCGGATTCAAGGCATCCATCTACCTGCGTCTGGGGCTGGCTCAGACTGCCGATGAACTGCCCGAGAGTTTCCGTAACCTTAACGACGAGCAGTCAGTGAGCGTATCAGTCAGCATTCCCATTCTTGACTGGGGACGTGCCCGCGGCCGCGTAAAGATTGCACAGAACAACCTGGAACTCACCCGTATGCACATAGAGCAGAATGAGGTCAGTTTTGAGAAGATGGTCACCCGCACAGTGAGCCAGTTCAACCTGCAGGAGCGTCAGGTGGATATAGCCCGCCGCACCATGCAGACTGCCCAGCACCGCTATGAGGTGGCGCGCCATCTGTATGTTAGCGGCAACTCCACCATCCTGGACCTGAACTCGGCCATAACCGCCAAGGATTCGGCCTACAGGGGTTACGTATCGGCCCTGAGCCGTTACTGGCAGTTATACTACACCATACGCAGCCTCACAGCTTATGATTTTGACAATAATGAATTAATAGAACAACAAGTTGAATATGGACGTTAAGTTACCCCCCAAGAAATGGTATGTAAAATACCGCATACACATTGTAGCCGGAATTCTGGCTATAGGACTCATAGTGATGCTCATCAAGGTCTCAACCGGCCCCAAGATAATAAGGATAAACTCTGACAGCGTGCAGACCGCAACCGTCCAGAGCGGCGAGTTCTCGGAGTACGTTAACGCCGAAGGCACCCTCCAGCCTATCCAGACCATAAAGGTCTATACACGCGAGGGCGGATTTGTGGAGAGTGTGCTGGTTCAGGACGGCTCCCTGGTACACAAAGGTGATACGCTCATGATTCTGAGCGACCCCGAATTGCAGCGTACAATAGAGACCGCACGGGAGAGCTGGCGAAAGCAGAACCGATCCTACCGCACCAGCATGATTGAGATGGACCAGCGCCGTCTGTCACTGGCACAGAGCATACTGCAGACCAAGTATGAACTCAAGCGTCTGGAAAAGGAGCACAACCTGGCACTTGAGGAATACCGCATGGGGATACGCAGCCGCGCCCAGCTTGATGTGGCCGATGAGGAGTACAACTACAAGATGGAGACCGTACGCCTGCAGCTGGAGAGCCGCCGTCAGGACTCCGTGCTGAACGCAATCCGCCAGGAGGCCCTGCAGGATGAACTGGCCGAAGCCCAGCGTCAGCTCCGCAAGACCGAGGAACGTCTGAATGACCTGATAGTAACAGCTCCCGCCGACGGCCAGCTGAGCGGACTCTCACTTGAGCCCAGCCAGCGCATAAGCTCCGGCACCGCTATTGCCGACATCAAACGAATGGACCAGTTCCGCATGCGCCTGAGCATAAACGAGTTCTACATAGATAAAATCACCGTGGGCCAGCCCGCCACCATAACATACGAGAAAAAGACCTACCCCATGACCATCAGCAGCACCGTACCGGAAATCAAAAGCGGATCATTTGATATCTATCTGGTATTCACTGACTCCCTACCCGATAACGCCCGCATCGGAAAGTCCTATCAGGCACGCATAGAGATGGGCGGCCAGGCGCAGTCCATAATAGTGCCCAAGGGCAACTTCTACAACTACACCCACGGCAGCTGGGTATTCAAGGTCAACGCACAGCACACCCACGCCGTCCGCGTACCCGTAAGCATCGGCCGCCAGAACCCGCGCCACTTTGAGATACTTGAAGGCCTCAACCCCGGCGACGAAATCATAATAACCGGCTACGACCGCATATCCGATGCCGATGAGGTGGTGCTCAACTGAAAGTGACGCAAAGGGGTCGTTTCTCTTTGCGTCACTTTTCTCCAAAGTGTCAAAAAATTAGACGATTTTTGGGCGGAAAATACGATTTTTTGGGGGTTTCTTGCAGAATGGTACCGGGAGAGGATATTTTTGGGAAATAATAGTATTTGAAGATATGTTTCGTCACTACTTGAAAATAGCAACACGTAGTCTCACTAAGAGATGGGGCTTCAACCTGACAGCATTGGTGGCACTCATCATGGGTACCGTCATGTTTGCCTTGCTGTTTTATGCAACAGAGCATGAGCGTTTCTTCAAGACCGGGACCACGGCCAGGGAACGCAGTTATTACCCTATGTATACTGAAAGGGGAGAATTTGATGATGGTGAGATGACAAAAGTTGATTCCCTGATAATGGATGGCTACAACTGGACAGAGAACAGTTTTAGATATGAAGACCCGGATATAGAAATGATTGTAGGCTCCAGCGGCACATCATTACATATAGCAGGATCAAGGGATGCCAGACTTTTCCTGACATATGCCTCTGGTAAGGTGACTGAAATCCGGGAAAAAGCGCTGAACGTGTCATCGTCATTCTTTGAATACAAGGGGATGAGTATGTTGTATGGCAACAGACTACCCGAACATGAAAACGAAATAGTGGTTACTGAGAACTTCATAAGGAAACATTCTCTTGAAGATGATTTTTCAAACGTTACTTTATCAATAGCCCCGACTGACAGTCTGGCTGAACTCTCCGTAGTGTCAATGTTTTCAAGCCGCAGGTTCGGAACAGATCCGCTATATATTGTCAATGTCATAAAAGATAATAAATGGAGTCGTAGCCAAGACGCTGATGTCTATTTCAGCAAGAATTTTTTTGATAATATAATTGTGGTCTTAAAGAGGGGTGCCGCTGTTGACGCGGTAAACTCCAGACTGGCCATGAACAGATGGGAGACGCATGAACTCCAGTTCTATAACGGCCGTCCCTATACCAAACATTTTTATACGCCGTATCTTAAGAAACTGGATCAAGCGGATGCCAGGACAAGAATCTGGAGACTCCTACTGTCAATTATCCTGTTGTTTACAGGAGTAGTCTGCTTTCTTGCCAGTCTGGTTGACAGATTTCTTAACCAGAGACAGAGCAACAGGATCAGGTTGAGTCTGGGTGCAGGAAAGGCAGGACTCTTTATGGGGCAGATGATGCAGGTTCTGGTCATGATGACCGTTGTGCTGGCCGTATCGGTTGTAGTTACAACCTATTTAGTGGAGTTTGTAAACCAAACCGGATTATATCCTCACTGGCATAATAACAAAGTTGGTAGGCTCTATTTCCACTTACCTGATGTTTTGTTGCTTGAACTCAGGGTTATTGTAGCTGTCTTTATTATAAGCTGTCTGCTCCTTGCAGTGACGGTTTTGCTTTATAAGCCAGCAACATCGGTAAAGATAGGCCTTACTCACAGGGAGAGACATATACTGCGAAACATACTTGTAGGTCTGGAGGTTTCATTGTCTGTCTGCGCCTGTTTCTGTCTTACCGGTTATGTTTCCGGTAGGGAGAGACTTTACAATCCGTTGTCCCACAGCAAACTGAAGAGGACATATATTGTGGATCTTTCTAATTCAAGTTATTCTGCTACCAGGAGGCTGATTATGGACAGGATCCAAAGGCTTCCCTTTATAGAGGATGCTGTTGCTACGGGCTCACCCCAGGTTACTACAAATGACCAGCAAGGTGTCTTTGCTGTAAGTCTTAACACAACAGGCTATGAGGGTAACAATTTCCAGTATATTATTTTCAGTGACTCCACCTATTTCAGATTCTTCAATATTCCTGTAACATATCATAATGCTACCGACGGTATGAATAAGGTTTATCTGTCACAGACTTTGTTTGACCGTATCGGTGAAACCGGTCATAAAACGGATCCCTTTTATCAGCTTTATGAGCATGATCTTATGAATCTGATGATGCAGAGGAAAATGCCGGAATCTGAGAAAGAGGAGGATTATTATGCGCTGTTTGAAAAGTATACCGTTGCAGGTGTGTTCCAGAACAAGTTCGGTGATGTGAGTACTCCGCATGACTACAATGACAGTTATGTCCTGCTCACAGATGACAGATACCCATGCAAGTATCTATATATTAGATTAAGGCAAGGCACGGATGTGGCTCAGGCCAGACATGAGATTGAAAAAATATGTATGGACTATGTTGACCTTTCAGTTCCGGAGTTGATTACACAGATAGGAGACCGATGGCTTGATTCAAGTGGGAACTCGCGCATCTATATGCTGCTTGCCTTTATGGCTTCAGTTGCCGGAGTGTTCATGGTGGTGCTGAGTATCACGTCGGCCATATCGACCGATACAGGCCGCAGACGCAAGGAGGTGGCGTTGCGAAAGGTACATGGGGCAAAAGCATCGGATATAGCAAGGCTGTTTATACTTCCGTATGCTGTAATTACCGTAATTGCATTTGCCGCAGGTTGGCTTCTGGCTTCAGTAATAAGCAATCTGGTAAGTTCGCTCTTATGGATAAGAATTCAGCCTTGGCATGGTATAATAGTCTTTATCTTCATCGTAACGGTAATTTCTTTATCGACTTTCTGGAAGGTCCGCGGTATCATGCGCACCAATCCGGCCGAAGTAATCAAAAGCGAGTGACGCATTAGGGTTGTTTCCGGAAAATGTGATTTTTAAACCAAATTCTATGCCGAAAATGTGATTTATTCAGTGACGCAAAGGGGTCGTTTCTCTTTGCGTCACTAACTGAACTGGAGGGTGAAAGTGGTATAGGGATAGTGCGATGAGCAGGTGAGCGTACCCTCATGCAGTTGCATGATCTGGCGTGAAAGGGCAAGACCTATACCGCTGCCGCTGCCCCTCTTCTTGGTGGAGTAGAAGGGCATGAAAATCTCCTCTATGCGGCTCTCCGGAATCTCCGGACCATTATTGGTTACGGTTATGCAGGGCTTTCCTCCGGGGGCCGATGCCATCACGGTAATGCGGCCGTCCTCTACACCATCGGTTGCCTGAATGGCGTTACGGATTATGTTTATCAGCGCCAGTGGGATAAGGCTGGAGTCTGCATGGATAATAACAGCGCCGGCCTGCTCAAAACGCACGCGGTCCGCACCCGGCTCGGCCTTGAGCAGAGTCTGAAGGTTGCTGAAAATGCGGGATACGGGGATATCGGTCATTGATGGCTGAGCCAGCACGGTAAGCTGACGGTATGACTCCAGAAAGCTGCACACGTTGTGTGCCTGGCTGTTGATTATGCCAATAGCCTCCCGGCGGTCTTCCTCAGATTGGGCATCGGGGTTCTCAATCATGAAATCAGTCAGTGATACTATTGGAGTGACCGTATTGCGCAACTCGTGCGTCATCACGCGCAGTATGCGGTCATAGTAGTTCTTGCGGGTTTCCAGTTCATTCTGGTCACGACGGTATGATACCAGTATGCGGTTCATATCGGCCGATGCCTGACGCAGCAGCACATCATCGGTCTCAGGGATATGCAGCATCAGGTCATTATTCTTGATGGCCCGCGCCATCATCTCGGTCTGGGATATGGGGTAGCGCAGCAGTCTTATGAGCCTGAATACAGCGGCAAGGGTCAGTATGCCCATAAGTACGGCCAGCGGCGCGTAGCCTTTAAGACAGAGCCACACGCCAACTGCCGGCAGAGCCATTACCATCACGACCGATACCGTCACATGCAGAGTGTAATGCCGGCTATAAGATGCCATGATGTTTCATCTTGTTGTACAGTGTCTGACGGCTAATGCCCAGTTTCTCGGCAGCCGTGGTAAGGTTGCGTCCACTTGACTCCAGCACACGTTGAATGGTTAGTTTCTCCATCTCATCGAGTGAGCTGGGCGCATCCTGCTGTTCAGTCTCCGCTACAGCGGGATTCTTCTGCCTTTCGGCATAAATCGCATCACGCTTGGCTATGGCCTCCTGCAGTTTGCGTATCAGGTCATTGTTGTCCCAGGGCTTCTGGATAAAGTCCAGCGCCCCTTTCTTGAGCGATGTCACCGCCAGGCCCACGTCGCCGAACGCCGTGATCATAACCACTGCCGGAGGATTGTCCAGCCCGCTTCGGCTCATTATACGGTCCAGCCAGAACAGGCCGTCCTGCCCGTCCAGCTTATCGGACCCAAAGTTCATGTCCAACAGCACCGCATCCACATCAGCCGCACTGATAAGCGCCGGGATTAGCTGCGGGTCACTCACTGCCACCACAGTACGGAACACGCTCTTGAGCACAATCTTAAGCGTACTCAAAACCGCCGTATTATCATCAATCACAAGAATCTTAGCGTCTGTCATAATAAGGGCATATTTTTAAACTAAGGCAGTTGTTTCAACCACAATTCAAAGAAACGGTCATAAACCATATATCCTTTTGAATCCCTATATACAAGCTCCTTATCAATAAGAACAGTAAGGGCAGTCTTGATGCTGCTGGGGCTTGGTAGTCCAAACTGTCTGATAAAAGAGTTGCTTTGCGGACTCTCCACACATCCGGACTTGGCAATAGCCTTTAACAGCGACAACTGATTGTCTGTAAGGAATTCCATCAATCCTTCATATAGCATACCATTACGGCTTATAATATGCCGGATTGCCTCATTTGCCTGGCTCTCATCTTCAACACGTTTATCAGTCTCGTACAAACGGTTCAGTATCTGCTGGATATTCCAGGTTACTCCGTCAAATCTCTGATAGATGTAGTGGAACACATCCATATTCAGGTCACCATTTGCCTTCTCAAAGAAACTCCGTGCAAAATCGTAATATATCTCCTCATGTAAAGGATAGAGTCCCATTGATGCGGTACTCTGGTAGAACGGTCTGGCCGGTGAATTGAATATCTGCGCCATGATATGCCTCTTGCTACCCGAAAAGATGAAATGAACGTTGGGAGCAAACTGGATATGTGAACGCAGCAAGGCCTCTGTCCCGGATTCCGGATAGTTTGTTATCTGCTGGAACTCATCAATTGCAATATATATCTGATGCGGACTTTGCTTAAGATAGTCAAATATGGAGCCTAACGAAAGATCTGATTCAGTAGGCTCTATACTGACTGAGACAGTGGGCATTCCTGTCATAGGATCAGTGCCGAATACCGGACGCCAGGAGCCGAAGAACTCCATTATACGCTTGAGCGCAGTCTGGTCTAAAGACATTATCCGGTTTATTACTGCCGATCCAAGCATCCTTACAAAATCATGCTGGTTCTTGGTGGAGAATATGTCAAGATATATGCAGACAGCATCTTTATCTTTCCTCTCCAACCAATAGAAGGTATTCTTTATCAGTCCTGTCTTTCCTATGCGACGTGGAGCTATCAATGTGGTATTACGTCCGTTCCTGAAGTTTGAAATCAAATCCTCGGTCTCCTCTTTACGGTCACAGAAATAATCCGGACTCACATATCCGGTGTAAACGAAAGGGTTCTGCAGTCTGGTGTTCTCTCTCTTATCCATATTTCTATCGCGCTTTTTGCGTGACGGAATTTACGTGACGTAAATTACGCGATGCAATATTACCATGTTTTTTCTTAACTACCAAATTTTCCTTGCTGCATTAGCGACGCATTAGGATCGACATATCGTCACTCTTGCGACTATGCTATTAAAGAAATTGCAGAAAAAATTGCTTGAGTAAAATAAATTTTGTATTTTTACACTGATTTGTCATAATCTGACGCAATTATTTTATCACGACTATGAGAATTAACGGTTTTATCATCGACGGCATTGCCAATTTGGAGAATGTGAATCTGGAGGTGGGCGCGCTCAACGCGCTCATCGCTCCCAACGGCTACGGCAAGAGCAATGTGCTACGCGCTATTGATTTTGGTATCAGATTCCTTTCTGCCGAGGAGTCTGAGCGGAGGCAGATGTTGCAGGGGCGCTTCGTGCCTATCAATAGCAAAGCTCCCGGGAAGGACTTCTCTTTCGAGATATCCGGAAGTATGGAACTGGTGGGCACAGAGTGGCAGTTTGTGTATGGCTACCGCTGTGCCTGGGCAAAGGACGGGGCCGATGGTGCCATCCTCACAGAGAGCCTCAAGGTTAAGCAGCCCTCGGATCAGCGTTTCCGGCAGATGGTCAGCCGCAGTGAGGCCGAAAGATGTCTCATCGTTCCGTCGGCCACTGGACGCTGCAGCAAGCTCTTTGAGGTATCACCTCTCCAGTTGGCGCTTTCGGCCATCGCCCGTTCGTCCACGATGTATCTCAGTCCTATGGCGGCGCAGGTTTATGGCATCCGCGTCCCCAATCTGGAGACACTGGACAATCCGGAGTCATACTTCTCCGCCGGGGCTGGTAAGGGCATCGCCTTGCTTGGAGGAATGACGCTGAGCGAATACCTTTATCGCCTCAAGGAGAGTGATCCGGACAATTACGCCCTGCTGGAAGACGGCCTGCTACAACTGATTCCCGGTATCACAGAGTTCTCTCCGGAGATGGTCACCCTTCCGGATGGAATTACCAGAATCTACGATGTACGCATAAAAGAGGCGTACTGTATTCGTTCCACCAGCATCATCCAGCTGTCCAGCGGCAGTAAGCGTATGATTTTTCTGTTTACGCTATGCATCGCCGCCCGCCGGCAGCAGATACCACTAATTATGTTGGAGGAGCCGGAGAACTCGGTGCATCCTCGCCTCATGGAGAACCTGCTTCTCGCCTTGCAGAACTACGGGGCCGATACAAAAATTCTACTCACCAGCCACTCGCCTTACCTGATGCGCCACCTCAGGGCCGAGCAAATGTACTTCGGTCTTCCGTCGGACGATGGTCTGGCCCGCTTTGCCAAGGTGATTCCCTCCAAGCTCAAGCAGCTTTACAGGTACGCAGGCGATCAGGAGCTCACATTTGGAGAATTCATGTTCGACTTCATGTTGGATGCCGAGTCCAACACCGATATCGTTGATAAATACTTTATCAGGTAACGACCCTATGGACAAACTGATCATCCTATTCGTGGAGGGAGACACCGACGAAGTGTTCTTCAAGCAGTTGCTGTCATACTATGCCGGCGTCAGCAAGATGCCGCTATTACCCTGCAAAATCTGCAATCTCCACGGCGTAACCCGCTACTCGACAAAGCTGCTGGCTAAGCTGAAGAACGAATTTGTTCCTGCCACCAAACAGAAAAACATAAGCATAGAAGCCGTCTGCTGCAGCTACGACACTGATGTCTTCGACGCTTGTAATCCCATGATTGTCAATTGGACCTCGCTCCGTAGCAATATACTTAAGATGGGTGTCCAGAAATTTGTCCAGTTGGACATAAACAGCAGCATAGAAGACTGGATTCTCTGTGACCTTAGTGGCATCTGCGATTTTCTGAAACTCAAAGAGGTTCCCAAATACCTCAAGGGGGCAGACGGAAACACTAAACTGACTAACCTCTATTCCAAGGTAAACAAGGTTTATCAGAAGGGCTATCAGGCAAAAGCCCTTATTACCGCCCTGGACATGGCACTCATCCGCGAGAAGAACAAAACTGTGCTCGCTGATCTTGAAAATGTCCTTGGTGTAATGGCACAATAGTATCAGTTCCCAATGTGCTACTGTTTTTGTGGTCAAAATTTTTGACCACAAAAACATTGTTCATAAGTGATGAATTGAATAAAAATCAGTGATTCGTTGTTTGTAAACAATGAATTTGCTTATCTTTCAAACGACGCAAAGGGAAACGACCCTAATGCGTCATAATCTTGCTTCTCCTTAAGGAAACGTTTAATGAGGAACGCAAGGAAATAGGGGAACGTGTAGAACTTACCATTCCAACCTATGTTTTTGTAACCAAGTTTGATTCCGTATCTGATGTCAGGGTATGAATCCCAGTCTATCAGATTGTTAAGGGATGCTGTTGCACCATCGTTGGCCTTGACCTCAACAGGGATAAGTGAATTAGTGTCACGTACAAAGAAATCCATCTCAAGCGACGGATTGTCATGCTTGTAGAAATAGAGTCCTTCGTACCCCGATTTTATCAGCATTTCTCCAACAACATTCTCATATATGGCACCTTTGTATGTGCCGAAATTACGATTGGCACGCAGATCCTCTTGTGCCTCCTCATCAAGTGAGGCAATCAAGAGCCCTGTGTCATGATAATATACCTTGTAATTGTTTGCATCATAGTTGCCCTTTAACGGGAGCTCTGCATTGTTCAGGCAATATGCTACGTTTATTACGCCAGCCTCCTTGAGCCAGTCCACAGAGCCTACGTATTCCCTGTTGCGTGCTCCCTTGGCAACTTTGGTAATCTGGTATTTCTTGTTATCCTTGGCCAAAAATGTGGATATATGCTTATAGACGGCCAGAATCTTGGCCTTGTCGGTCTCCTTGGCATATTTGGTTATATCCTCCTCATAGTCTTTTAGCAGTTGACGCTGGATTTTGAGCGTTCCGCCAAAATGGCCGTTGTCAATATATGTCTTTACAACTTCCGGCATTCCTCCTATGGTCATGTAATCACGGAAGATGTCCATCATGGTGTCCATTTCAAGACTGGAGAATGGGGTAAGGTGGAGCATGTGGGCGTAGAGACTGTCAATCTGCTGCTGCGAATACCCCTTTGCCCATAGAAACTCCTCAAAGTCCATGGAGTGCATATCATAATCCTCCTTGAATCCCACAGCGTTTGATTCAATCTCCTCATAGTAAATACCCATCAGAGAGCCGGAGCAGATAACGTCAAACCGTCCGTCCTCACAGAAAGACTTGAGTGATGTGGCGCAGTCTGGGCATTTCTGAAGCTCATCAAAAAACAATAGGGTCTTATGCGGGATAATCTTCCATGATGGCTCCAGCAGAGTGATGTTCCTGATAATGGTATCCACCTCATAGCCGTCATTAAATATGGCTCTGAATTTCTTCTGGAGCACAAAGTTGATTTCAAGCACGGACTCATAGTTGGCCTTTGCAAACGCGCGTATAGACTCGGTTTTTCCAATCTGTCTGGCGCCTTTTACAATGAGCGGTTTGCGCTCAGGGTTGTTTTTCCAGTCTTTGAGATAGTTATCTATCTTTCTTTTAAGGAGTTCCATAAGCAAAAATCACAAAATCCGATGCAAAAATACTGAATAAATCACATTTTCGGCATAGAATTTGGTTTAAAAATCACATTTTCTGGAAACGATCCTAATGCGTCACTCGCTTTTGATTACATCGGCCGGATTGGTGCGCATTATGGCGCGTATCTTGCTCCATACTGAGAGAGCCACAATGAGCGCAATTGCCACCAGCGTAACAGGTGCAATCCAGACATACAGTCCTGCATGACCAAGCAAAGCCAATGAAGCCAGAATGCCTATGGGGAATGCCACTGCCAGTATTATGCAGTACGGCCTGATGAACAGGGCCATTATGTTCCTGCCCTTTGCACCGTTGATTTTGCGCAAAGCCACTTCCTTGCGGCGTACGTTGGTTTCGGCCGATATGGATGATGTCACGCTCAGTATCACCAGCAGTATGCACACCATTCCGCCTATCTGGAATCCCAACGCTGCAAAGCGATATTCATCGTCGGTATATTTGGGTATGGATATTATCCTGACATCCTCCATAGATGACGGATTAACCTCTTTCCAGGCATTACGCAGAAGTGTCTCAGCCTCAGTCTTTGAAACACCTTCACGGAACCTTACAAAAAAGTTTGTATAATATTCCGATATGGGATGATACTGGAACAGCCCACCTACATCTCCAGCGGTCTCATAAGGATCACCCAGCATATAATGTTCATACACTCCGGTTATATGAATAGGGATGACAGTGTTGTAACTTGTACTTGATATATTACTTAAATCCACACTATCCCTCATATACCTTTCGTACGTATGCCGGTCTATCAGATATCCGCTTGTAGGATGCGTAGGATCAAGCCATTCTATCGGGATATTGAAGAACCGGAAATAACGTATATCATAACCTTTTTCAAACAACCATTCCATTCTGCCTTGAACATTGAACTGACTTGCATGCGATCCGTTCCAGTCGTACTCAGAAGACACCATATCCTCAACCTGTGGCATCCTTCTGACCAAATTGCAGAATGCCTGCTGATTGTCAGTATATGAATCGCCTTCCTCGGTCTGAACAAAGAAAGTCCTGCGGGTTTCTGACCTGGAAAGCGGGTTATATGGTTTTGGTGCTGTAGATGCTATGTCAAGAGCCGATGCCAATGCCATAACTGCAACCGATGTCTCTATGCCGATTATTATGTATTTCAGCACTTTCCGCTCACGCTGGTAGGCCACAATCCTGTTCCTCAGAACCTTATTCTGCCCAAATACCGCTATCCGGCATACCACAACGCCTACAAAGGCAATGCACACAGTGGTCAATGTATTCAACCATATCAAATCCGCTAAATGGAAATAACGGTCTCCCATATAAACTGTCTGGTTGACCCATGAGCAGACAAGGATTGTGATATATTGGGCTATGGCAAATGATAATAGCAGTATGATTATGACTTCGGCTACCAGCATAAACGCAAGACTACTCTGTCTGGCTCCCAGGCTATATCGGATTATGTTGGCCCGGTTACGCTGCTTGAGCACCATTGCCAGATGCTTGAGGTAATTTGTTACGGCAACAAGGAGAACCAGAATGCTCAACATGCTAAGCAACAGCTTTTCCATCCTGTCACCGGGATTCTCATGGAATCCGGCCAGTTGCAGAATCTTCCTGTTTCCCTCACCATCATCTACCAAGGTAACGCTCAGCCTATTGTTTATATCATTTACGTCGGCTCCCTCCTTAAGTACAACATCGACATCGTAAAATGTAAAACCTTGGATCTTCCAGTCCTGAGCACTGAAAAAAACGTCATAACCACAGCTGCGACGCCATTTGTCATCACGCACCACATTTACAATCTGATATTCTCTGCCTATCCGGTAGGTCTCAGTCTTGACAAGACATTGGCTTATATCCTTGTCATAACCCATGCGCTTAAGAAGTGACTCTGATACTACTATCTCATTCTCGTTCTGTGGCACTCTGTCACCATACAAGAGAGAGAGATTCCAGTATTTGAAATAATCGCCATCAACATAAACTCCTTTTACCGGCCCCATTCCATATACCTTGACCGAATCGGCAAAAGACAAATGGGCCGACATGCCACCGCCTACACTTACAGATTCTATTTCCGGCAAATCCAACAGAGTCTTGTAATCCAGGTATGGCAACTGTGAGCGATATATCCTATCCTGCAGCCCTACATGATTTCCCGGCGTTGTCATGCAAACAAACCGGCTCCGTTTGTGACCGGGTAGCCGGTTCTTAAAGAAATCATCATAGTTGATGCCATAGAACAGCATGGAGAACATTGCTGTACCTATAGAGAGACAGCAAACACTGAGCAGACTGTAAACCCAGTTGCTACGAATGCTCGTCCAAGCGGTCTTAATGTAATGCAAAAACATAAAGGTTTTTTTCAATTTTGACGCGAAGGGGTCGTTTAACAATGCGTCACTTTTGACGCAAAGGGGTCGTTTAACAATGCGTCACTTTTATAGCGGGAGTTCCTTTACTATGCTTCCGTCAAACAGGTTGATTATGCGGTTGGCGTACGATGCGTCGTGACGGCTGTGAGTTACCATTACAACTGTTGTTCCCTGCTGGTTGAGTTCCTTCAAGAGGTTCATCACCTCCTGACCGTTCACTGAATCCAGATTACCGGTGGGCTCATCGGCCAGGATCAGCTTGGGGCCTGCTATCACGGCGCGGGCTATGGCTACACGCTGCTGCTGACCACCGCTCAGCTGGTTGGGGAAATGTTTCTCGCGGTGAGAGATGTTCATGCGCTCCATAACCTCCTCGGCGCGGCGGCGACGCTCCTTGGCGGGCACGCCCATATAGAGCAGCGGCAGCTCTATGTTCTCACGCACGTTAAGCTCATCAATCAGGTTAAAGCTCTGGAACACAAATCCAATCACACCCTTACGCAAGTCTGTGCGATGGTTCTCATCAAGCGTAGCTACCTCAACCCCTTGAAGCTTGTAACTGCCCTTGGTGGGGTTGTCCAGCAAACCAAGGATATTAAGAAGGGTTGACTTACCGCAACCTGACGGGCCCATGATGGCCACAAACTCACCGTCGGCAACCGTGAACGATACATCATTCAGCGCCCAGGTCTCAACTTCCTCCGTACGGAAGATCTTCTGTAAATTCTGTACTTCAATCATATTTCAAATTATTAGGTTATTGATTATTTATTTCTGACTCAAAATTATCCCTCAACTACTCCATTCTCCAAGAAAAAACATCAAAATCGCACTTTCCGCCCCAAAATCGTCTAATTTTTTGACACTCACTCGCTCTTGATGACATCCGCAGGATTTTCGCGGGCGGTACGCAGAACGCTGCATACTACCACAAGATAAATAAGTGCAGCCATTCCGGCCAGGACTAAGGCATAGATCCACCAGCTTACCACGGCCTGCTGCTGGAACTGCCCCCGCCAATGGTTTATGAACAGGAATCCCAAGCCGAATGCAGGAACGGAGGCCACAGCCAATATCACGCCGTGCTGGCGCAAAAATATGGAGAAAACATCCCATGTTCGGGCGCCGAATGTCTTGCGGATGGCAATCTCCCTGCGTCTCTTACGGCAGGACAGAATAACCACAGACCATACGCCCGACACGGATATGAGTATGCAGATAGCTGAGAATATGAGCAACAATGGAAACAGTTTCATTGTACTCTCTACTCTTCTTTCCAGAAATGCATCCTCCGAGAACAGTAGCCTACCAGAAAGACCTATCTTGTCAATCTCCTGTTCCAACAGATTACGGGTTCCCTCCTTGTATTGAATGTAAAGGGTGGCATATGACGATGAACCGTTTATGAGATACAAGGGCAACGGTCTTTTAAGAGGTCCTGCAAAATACATCTCCTTTAGGACAGCTATCACCTTGAATTCCCTGGGTCTGTTGGAAGCATCCCAGGAACCCCATTTGGGACGAAGATATATAGACTTGCCAACCGCGTCCTCAAGCCCCAGCTGTCTGGCTACATCGGCCGTTATTACAATCTCATTCTCCCAGTCCAGCCTGCGTTGCGGCAGTTCACCCTGCACTACGGTAAAGCCGTAAATAGGTCTCCACGGTTCCTGTATTCCGGGGTCGGTACAAGCCGCTATACCTTCATCATCCGGATTCACTGAAAGATAGCCGTCAGACAAGCCTATATTTACGCCGCCCATAAGCAGAGTGCCATCAGCAATAACCTCTTCTACCATCGGCAAGCCCTTTATCTGATCTATAAACCCAGATGTATCCACCTCTCTGAATCCGTTCTCATCATAGACATATTTCTGGCCCATCTCAAGCAACGCCCTGTTCTTTGTAGCCAGCCCCCAATCCTTCTTGAATATATCCCGGTACTGATGACTGATACATACGGTAGAGAAGACAAAGAATATGCTGAATGCCAGCTGTACGGCGACACTCACCTGTGACAGCACGTTTGACGAACGCTTGTTTACAACTGATTCATGCAACAATCTCCTGCTTACCAGGTGTGACAACGCAGTGCAAAGCATCACTGAGAATACAAGTATAATGAGCATAAACAGCAGGCTGCCACCTATAAAGTAGGATTCCGGCAGATCAAAGCCTGCAAAGGTGCAGAAGGGCCCCACAAGGAACAGATCGGCCACAATACCTATGGCATATGCTATTGCCAGCACCACAAGGATATTCACTGACAGCATTACGGTAAGATCCCTTGGCGTAGAGCCATGAACCACGCGAAGTCCCATCTCATGACGTCTGTCAGCAAGGCTGTTCAGGAAGAATATCAGATAGTTGATTATTGAGCAGATTATGAGCAACAGGCTTGTCCATGAGATAATGGTTACACTGTCCATACTCATCTCAAGGAGATTTCCCCTTAGAATCTTATGTATTCCACTGATATTGACCGGAACATACTCTCTCTTATAATGGCTGTTGTATTCAAGGATTGAATTGCTCACCTTATCGGCAAGAGCATTAAGGTCACTTCCCGGCTTGACTTTAAGCAGGACATCAGTAAGCTCGCCATAATGACGTCGTCCCTGAGGCTCTTCACAAACCAGCATGGCAAAATCAAGGAAAGAGTGTTTCCAGTCCTTGATGACCGCTCCTACATAATGGATTCCGCTGTCAAAAAACCAACGGTTGTTTCCAATATCATCTATGGCCTTACCAATGGGATTCTCATCACCAAAGCACTCTTTTGCGTATGATTCCGATATTGCTACCAGATTTGGGTCATTAAGAAAACTCATATCCCCACTAACCAGTTCCAGGTTGAACAATCTGGTGAATGATTCATTGATTATGATGATACGTTTTGTTCCACTGGCACCACCCCATATTTCAAAGGGCACTACCATCTCCACTTCCGGCCACTTGGTTATATCATCAAATGACTTAATATATGCCTGAAAAGGCCTGATGTCACTGCTCAGACTAGCCGATTTATCTGCATCGCTTACATCAAAAGACCAGATATTCTGCCAGTCCTTATGGAAAGTGTCATACGTATTCTCATAATGAACGCAGATGGAAGTAAGGCAGAAGCAAACAAATCCTGCTGCAAGACCCAGAATGCAGATTGTGTTCTGCAGAGCGAACTTACGGATGTTGCGGATAGCGATTTTAAGATAGTGTATAAACATATCTGGACTGTTGATTGTTAAATTGCTGCTCCAAAATTATCCCCTCCCGCCACCACTCTCCAAGAAAAAAGGGCAAAATCGTACTTTCCGCCCCAAAATCGTCTAATTTTTTGACACCCGCCAGTTTTTCCCGCCAAAGTGTCCCGCGCTACTTTGGACTGAACGTTTTTAATCTGTATTGTTGGATTATTGAGAATGACGTATTATCTTTGCCATCAGTTGTAATACAAGTAAATACATTTATGGAAACCACTGTCGTCAGAAAAGCTACATCGTTCCGGCTGAGAACAGACCTTCTTGAAGGCCTGAAACGCAATGCTGCCAGGGAGAACAGAACGCTGAACAATTATGTTGAAAGCGTTTTGCTTGACGTTGTATATCACGAGCCAAATCAAGTTACTAAAGCTGCACTGAAAGAAGCCATGAACAACACAGAGTATCCTCAGGAAGAATTGTATTCCAGCGCCGAGGAACTCTTAAATACCCTTGACCAATAATGAAAAAGTTACATCCGTCGGCACAATTCAAAAAAGATTATAAACGATACCGTCACGACTCCCAAAAGAAAGAAGCGCTCAAAGACGTTCTTGATCTTCTGGTTAACGAGCAGCCTATTCCTCAAAAATATAAGCCCCATACACTCAAGGGAGATTACAAAGGCTGTATGGAATGTCACATAGAGAATGATTATCTGCTTGTGTGGATTGATAATAAAAACAACGTAATTGAACTGGTAAGGTTAGGATCACATTCTGAGTTGTTCGGATAACAGTCTTACTGCATCACTCGCTCTTGATGACATCGGCAGGATTTTCGCGGGCGGTACGGAGCACCTGATGGCCTACCGTGAGGCAGATCACAATAACCATTGCCGCAAGTATTACGGCATAAATCCACCAGCTTATGGTGACCTGGCGCTCATACTGCTGTATCCAGCGGTGCATCATTAAGTAGCCCACACCAAAAGCCAGAAGTGTTGCGCCCAAAAGTGTTGCGCCATATTCACGGCCGAAAATATCTATTATGTCACGGACTTTTGCCCCATGCACCTTGCGGACGGCAATCTCGCGCCTGCGCTCGCGGCAGGCAAGCGCAATCATTGAATAGGTGCCGAATATGGCAATGAGAATACAGATGACACCAAGTCCCATCACCAGATTCTTCAGGTGCTCCTGACTTATAAGACTTTCAAAGAAACGGTCCTCGGGGAAAGTAAGTTCGTATTTAAGTCCTGTTTCATCCATAATCCCGGCAACATCAGTCCTGATTTTGGATTTCATTCCGTGGTCATAAGTCAGAGTAATATGAGCGACAGTCCAGCCATCATCACTTCCTGATGGCGGCATAAGCCTGCGGTTGCCGGGAGTACACAAGATGTACATAATAGGTGCTGCATCAAACTTGTTGGGATAGATATCACTTACCACTGCTATTACGCGGAATGTATAATACACAGTACCGGCATCAAGATTATTTACATGGATTGCTCCGTTTTCACCAAAATAAAAGTCTGTTATAGGCATGATATAATGACGCCCTATCGTAATGGTCGGTTCATCACAGACATCGGCCAGACCCAACTCCTTCTTTATATTCTCCGTAATAACAATTTCATCCTTCTGCAATGGTCTGTCCGGGAGCGTACCGTCTATTATGTTGAAATCAAGCAGTTCCATCTTTTCCGGCTCCAGTATATCCATAATCCTGATATCCAGACTGTCCCTCCCATTGACGGTATTTCTATCCCAGCGCAACCACTCGCTACCGTGCTGGATTTTTTCAATATCTCCAAAGTTCCTGTATAATGACTTTACACTCGGAAGGCTCTTAAGTCGGTCTGTCAGACCAAACTGTCCGTCCAGGCGTTCCAGATACTCATTGTTCAGCTCTTTCAGATGACTGCCTCTTCTTGGCTCGGCTGTCTCATCGTCATTCTTGGGAGGATAATATACTGACCTTCCCATCACATAGCCATCCCATCCGTTCACAGGATTGGAGATTGAAAGTACGGCAATGTCATTGATTCTTGAACCCCAGTCATTATGGCGCAGGAAACTGAACTGGCGGGCCATCACAGTAACTATATACAGGAACAGAACGCTTGTGAACACCTGAATACCGATGCTTGCCTTCCTGAACCGGATGTTATGTACCGATGTTATGGTACTGTGCATTGTCCTTCCACGCAGTATCCTGACTGCAGCGATGCTTATCAATAATGAAACAGCCAGAACCAGAATCATGATGACCATACTGCCCATAGTTACATATCCTCCGGTCATCTGTATGTCGGCCATACTTATGAACCTGCTCTTAAGGAACTGCACAAGCAATAGCCCCGCAACCATTGATATCGCCAGAATAACACCCAGTTCAGTGACCAGCATCCAGACCAGGGAATTCCCGGTTGCACCATTGACAGATCTTAAAGCCATTTCACGGCTTCGGGTCCTGATACTGTTCAGCGAGAACAGCAGGAAATTGATTATGGCACACATCATCAGCATCAGACTGAACAGGCAGAACACCTTGGCATGAGCATAATTTACATACATGTCTGTCTTGACCATCTGACGATGTATCGCACCTATGGGTAGCAGTTCATAATGGGAATACTCGGAATCATCCAGACTGTTCCGGACTTTATCGGCAAACTTATCCTTGTCAGTCCCCTTGTGGATTCTTATGAACACGCTGGGAAACAGGTCATCATCGGACATTCCTTCATGAATGTAATTTCCGCGTTCGTTTTTTACTGCTATCTTGAAATTATAGCAGGAGAGTATATCGAACTGAATGGCCGACATACGTCCAAAGTCCTTCACCACTGCCGATATGGTCTTACCCAGCAGTTCCTGCCCTATGGGATCCTGTCCTCTGTAAGCCTTGTCAGCGTATGTTGAAGAGATGGCAATGAAGCTTGTGTCACGCATGAAACCTTCATTACCCGATATCACCGGCAAGTCAAATATGGTTCGGAAAACAGAATCAATCCTTAGTTCTTTCAGGTTTTCTTTTTCATGTTCCCTATATACAAACTTGGAAATCTTTTCAATTTCAGGATAGCTGTACAGCTGTTCATGCTCTGTGTAATTGACATATCCGGTATGATTCTCAGTGCCTTCCTCATGTTCATACACCGAGAATGTGAATATCCTGTCGGCATCCTTGTGAAAAGTGTCGAACGACTCCTCAAAATGAATCCACAAGGCAGAAAGACTGAGGCAAACAAATCCTGCGGCCAGGCCCAAAATACTGACCGTATTCTGGAGCGCATACTTGCGTATGTTACGCAGCGCTATTTTAAGATAGTGTATAAACATATCTGGACTGTTGTTTCTTATTGCTGCTCCAAAATTATCCCCTCCCGCCACCACTCTCCAAGAAAAAACATCAAAATCGTACTTTCCGCCCCAAAATCGTCTAATTTTTTGACACCCGCCGGCAGTTTCCGCCAAAGTGTCCCGCGCTCATCGGCCCTGTGAGCCTCCTGACACCGCTCACTGTGTTACATACCTTAATATGGAGGGTGTGTAACACACTGATGTGCCCCACAAGCCCTGTGAGCTGGGCCGATGTGGGACACTTTGGCAAAAGACTAAAATAAAGAATCTATTTGGTTGCAAAACGGTGCAATATTTAATATATTTGCAACCAAACAATAATAAGTATGGCACAGACAGCATTTACAGTCCGTATGGACTCTGAGGTGAAAAAACAGTTTGATGAACTCTGCAAGGACTTTGGCATGAGTTCCAATACCGCATTCAACATTTTTGCCAGGACGGTAATCAAGAAGCAACGAATACCGTTCGAGGTGGAATCCGAGCGCGAGACCAGACTTCGCCAAGCACGTGAAACGTTCGAAAGAATAGAAAGGTATAAGGCAGAGAACAATTTGCCGGAACTAACAATGGATGAAATTGATGAGGAGATAAGGAAATGCCGAGAGGAACGCCGTCAAATGAACAATAACATACAACAATAAAAAGCACATTATGAAATACCTTGCCGTGATTGATACAAACATCCTTGTTTCTTATCTGCTAACTAAAAACCGTGATTCTTCGGTCGTAAAGATCATTGAACTGGTCAAAGAAGGAATAATAGTACCTCTTATTCAAAAAGATATAATTGAAGAATATAATACCGTTTTAAGAAGGCGTAAGTTTGATATCTCGGAACAAACAGTTTGTGACCTGGTTGGTTTTATTACGGACATGGGAATCATGTGTGACCGCAAGGAATCAAATGAAACATTCCCGGACCCAGATGACATAGTATTCTATGAGGTATCCATGAGTGTTGACGGTTCATACATGATAACAGGGAACCTGAAACATTATCCCACAAACGGACACGTAGTCACCCCAGCCGAGATGCTGCATATAATCCATCTGGCCGAAAGCCAGGCACACAGCATCTGCGAACCACCCATCGGATTCACATCCCGATGAGTGGTCTTACTGCATCACTCGCTATAGTGCAGGGATAAGGTACTTCCAGATAATGTCCATATAGGGCTGATAGAGGTTGGAGTCTGTGGTGAGCACCAACACTGCATCCTTATCGGGGAATACCATGAAATACTGACCGTTGGCTCCGTCGGCACGGTAACCGTTATCGGAGCATATCCACATCTGATAGCAGTAACCCTTGGCCCACTGGTTGTTCTCCTTGGTTATGCCTAAACGCGGCATATCCTCCAGGCGGGTTCCTGCGGGGCCCGATTCAACCTTATATGTTGACATCTCCCTGACCCACGATGCCGGAATCACCTGCTTTCCTTTCCACTTGCCGTTCTGCAGCATGCACTGTCCCATGCGGGCCATATCCTCGGTCTTAAGGTGAAGACCCCAGCCGCCGCAGCTCATTCCCTGCGGGCTCTTGTCCCATTCGGGCTTGTCTATGCCCAACGGTTGCCACAGCCTAGACTCAAGATAGTCATTCATATCCTGTCCAGTAACCTTGGTTATTATGGCCGACAGCATGTATGTACCCACAGAGTTATACACAAAATACGTTCCGGGAGTGTGCGTAACCGGCTCTGCCAGGAATCCCTCAACCCAATCAGGAGCGGTATAGGTATTGAAGTTTATGGCCACATCATGTCCGCAGGTCATTGTAAGCAGGTCACGAATGGTCATTGCAGCCAGATTTTCGCTCACCTGAGCCGGAAGTTTGTCCGGAAAAAACTTGATTACCTTGTCGTCAACCTTAATCAGCCCCTCATCAATGGCAAATCCTATGGCAGCGGCCGTAAAGGTCTTGCTCACCGACCACATGGTATGCGGCTTTTCGGCCGATTCGCCGTTATACCAGCGCTCCAGCACCACCTTACCGTGCTTAAGCACCATGATGCTGTGAAGGTTGATATGGTCCCTACCCTTAGGCTCCGTCTTTGTGGCCTCGTAAAAAGCATCGGCCGCAGCCACAAGTTCCTTACTGGGCTTGCCGCGCTTCAGCTCATTATTATCGGAAGAATCACATGCAGCAAACTGCATCATCACAGCAGCCACCATAACAACGGCCAATAAACAGATTTTTCTCATAATGAATAGTTAGCAACTAATTTCTCCAAAGATAGTCATTATCTTCAGAATCATTCAGAATCTGCTTAAATTTGTAATCCCATTAAGAACTCGACCTTGTCTGATTTAAACAAAAGGAAATGAGAATACTTATTAATATGAAGAGGTTGGCGGAGGCAGCGCTTCTAGCTGCTACTATCCTGATTGGGACGGACTGCACAGCCCAGGAGGTTGCATATCCGGATATCGTAGAACAGTGGCGGCAGGACAACAAGGACCGTTGGGAGGCCAATATGGAATCATTGACGGTAAAGGACGGCGATTTATCAATGAAGTTCTCATACCAGATATTCGGTGACAAGCCATCCGATGGCCGCAGTCTGTATATATCAATGCACGGAGGCGGCAACACTGCGGCAAGCGTGAATGACAGCCAGTGGGAGAACCAGAAACGTCTGTACAAGCCCGATGAAGGAGTATATGTTTGTCCGCGTGCCCCCTGGAATGACTGGGACATGTGGTTCAAGCCGCCTATGGACAGACTTCTGGAAGAGCTTATACAGACATTGGCTTACACACTTGACGTAAACACCGACAAGGTCTATCTGATGGGCTATTCGGCCGGAGGTGACGGAGTGTGGCGATTGGCTCCGCGTCTGGCGGACCATTTTGCATCGGCCTCAATGATGGCCGGTCATCCGGGCGATGTAAGTCTGGTCAATGTACGAAACATGCCCTTTACGATATGGGTGGGCGGCGATGATGCGGCCTACAACCGTAACCGTGAAGTGGCGGCGCGCGGCAGAGAGCTGGATTCGCTTCAAACCACCGATGAAAACGGATATATTCATGAGACTCACGTGCTTGAAGGCTACCCGCACTGGATGGACCTTAAGGATGCCGCCGCAGTGCCCTGGATGGCTCAGTTCAGACGCAATCCCTACCCCGACAGGATAGTCTGGCGTCAGGAGGAGGTCACCCGCGATGCATTCTACTGGATAGAAATCCCGCATGAGTACGCCAAGCGCGGACAGACCGTAATAGTGAGCCGTAACGGAAATGTAATCAATATAGAGAGTTCCGACTATCCCGAACTGACCATCTGCCTGAACAGCAAGATGGTCAACCTGTCCAGGAAAGTGAAAGTAAAGTATCAGGGCCGCAAACTGTTCAAGGCCAAACTACAACCCAGCAGTGAAACCGCCCGCCAGACCCTTGAATCCCGCGGAGACCCCGCCTACATGTTTGACTGCAAAATCCGCCTTATGCTCCCAAAGTGACGCAAAGGGGTCGCTTCCCTTTGCGTCACTTTACGGCGTCACTCGCTCTTGATCACATCGGCCGGATTCTCACGGGCGGTAGTGAGCACGCGGTTCAAGACCGTAGCCACAATAACAAGTGCGGTAAAGGCAAAGACTGACAGGTATATCCACCAGCTTATGGCAGCCTGATAATAGAACTGCTGTATCCAGCGGTGCATCACCATATAGCCCAATGCCATAGCTACCGCCGATGACACAAGGAATATGATTCCGTATTCACGGACAAATATGGCCAGGATCTCCCCTGCTTTTGCCCCATGAGTCTTGCGGATGGCAATCTCACGCCTGCGCTCCATACATGAGAGCGATATCTGCGAGAACACTCCGAACAAGGCAATGAATATGCTTATCAGGCACAGTATGGACAATACCTTTGACAGATTCCTGTCTTTTGACAGATGCTTGAAGAAACTATCCGCAGGATACTCTATCTTATAATCTATATCCAACTCTTCCATCATCTTTTTTATTGATGATTCCAGTTCCTTTCTGGTACCCGGCCGATACTGTACTGAAAGTTCTCCCCATATTGATCCGCCGGCACGATTCGCTCCGTATGAAAATTCGGGAACAAGATACTTATTCCTGAATCCGCACAGCAATATAAATGAGGGTACTTCATCAAAATTATTCAGATGAATATTCTTTACCACAGCAACCACATTGAAAGGTTTGTTGGCTCTTGCGGTATCGCTCAAAGCGATATATAATCCGGGCATCTCCTCCAGACTCTTTTTGCCTAATGCCTTGAGAATGTTCTCCGTAACTACAACTTCATCATCCTTGAGTCCCTCTTGCGGAATATTCCCTTCCAGTACCGTCAGACCAAGGCGGTCTATAAGACCCGGATATATATAATCATAAACATCAGGGAAAAGAGAGTCATCAACATCTTTCAGACCAACGCTGGCCGAATTCCCGAAATGAGACACTGACATATCTGCAAAGTTCATAAATACACCCGTTACACACGGTATGGCAGATATCCTTTCTTTTAGTCCATATTTGTTTTCAAGTTCATCCAGATAGACATCACCCCAGTATTGTCTGCCATCATTAGTGTACATACTCTCCTTAGGAAAAAAGACAATAGCCGTATTTTTTCTCTGTGTTCCCCAATTGAGATTCTCCATAAAACTGAACTGATGATACATAACAACCAGAGCAAACATGAGTATCATACCAGATGCAATCTGAATTCCTACACCTAATCTACGGAATGCCTTATCATTGTTTTGTCTGATGCTTGTCTGAACAGTCCGATGGTTAATTACAAGAACCTCTATCAGACTCAGAATCACGGAAGCTGACAGCACTGCCAATATAATGAAAAAACTACCCTTCATATAAAATGAGTCTGTCATTTCTATATCAGCAAGGCGCATATATGGCTTCTTAAGCACCATTACAACCCATAACCCCATCAACAGAGAGACAATCACCGGAATACTGCTCTCAAAAACCATTTGTGTTGCAATACTGCCGGTTGATGCTCCACAAACCTTGCGAAGAGACATTTCACGCCTCCTTCTCTTCAAATAATTCAGGAAGAAGGTAAAGTGATTGACTATGGCACAGAGCAATATCAGAAGACTTGCCTTAGATAACAGTTCAAGGCCGTCATATTTTACGAAAGTTTCCGCATCGGCCTCCTCCAGATTTTTATAGATCTCTTTTAGAGGGACAATGCGTTTGCCGCGCATTACATATGTCATTGACTCTTCAAACATATCAGCAAAAACCGTCTCACATCGGTCAAGCATATTCTGTACGCTTATGCCCTCTTGGAGTTTAAAGAACAGCCAATTGTAATAGA
Organism: uncultured Bacteroidales bacterium; assembly: GCA_902802285.1. Taxonomy (GTDB): domain Bacteria; phylum Bacteroidota; class Bacteroidia; order Bacteroidales; family Bacteroidaceae; genus Colenecus. The sequence continues at coordinate 16,541 of CADCLI010000002.1, read as the reverse complement.
AAACACTTTCTTGATTCCATTTTCTCATAAGGTCAAACTCCAGGAAGGAATGGTCATAATCTTCAATAACCGCACCGACAGTATAATGATCACGCCATACGGTTATTTCCTTTCCTATGGGGTTATCATCTCCATATTCCTTTTGGGCGTATGATTTTGACACCGCAATCTTTCCCACATCTTCCAGGAAAGACCAGTCACCCGACACCAGGACAGGATTGAAGAAATTAATGAACGCTGAATCAATATCCATACATTTTGTGCCCTTGTCATCAACCGAGTACTCCTGGAGATATGAATACATTATGGATTCTATCCCTAAGGAATCAAGAATATTACGGCTGTCGAAATCCCGGAACAGCATATAGAACATATCACCGTTGCCTGAACGGGCCCTCTCATTTCCTATCGATGTCTTGCCGTCTTCATGATGTGCAAACGTATAGATTCTGTCCGCATCCTTATGAAAAGTGTCATAGGAGTTTACGTAACCTGTCCAGAGCGATGAAAACGCGTACGCCACGAAACCGGCTGCAAGGCCCACCATACTTATTATATTCTGCAAGGCAAACTTGCGCATGTATCGGAAAGATGATTTGAGATAATGTATAAACATATATGGACTGTTGGTTTTTTAATTCTGCTCCAAAATTATCCCCTCCCGCCACCATCCTCCAAGAAAAAATCTCAAAATCGTACTTTCCGCCCCAAAATCGTCTAATTTTTTGACACTCACTATAAACAAAGCGCATTATTCACTACATTAGCTATGTGAAAAACGTGTTTTGAGACCTTGTTTGCGCAAAGCCCTGAACACTTTTACATAAAAAACACAATTATAATGATATTAATTTTACTATCTTTGCGATGAAATACAACGAACTTGAACGCTTACTGAAGAAAGCGGGTTGCAGATTATGTGATGAGAACGGGAGACATTCCACATGGTATAGCCCTAAAACCGACAGGTATTTCCAGACCAGCCATCACAAATCAGAAGAGGTCAAACCCGGTACTTTAAAAAGTATTCTTAAAGATGCAGGATTAAAATGATTCACAATGAAAACAGTAAAAGTAACAATTGAAAGAGGTGTCAAGGGCGACTATTCAGCATATATTTCCAGTAACAACTGTGAATTCGGCTGTATAGGAGAAGGAAAGACCGCACGTGAAACCGAAGAGGATTTCATGGCTGGCGTTGAAGACATAAAACGTATTTACTCATCACAAGGGAAACCTTTTCCGGATATAAAGTTTGTTTTCCAGTATGATGTGGCTTCATTCCTTAATTACTACTCATACGCTTTTTCACTGGCAGGGTTGGAACGCATAACCGGCATCAACCAACGCCAGTTAAGCCATTATGTCACAGGCGTAAGACATCCGTCCAAACGGACAGCATCCAAAATTGAGAAATCCATGAAGGCCTTTGCTACCGAAATATCAGAACTCAACCTTGTCTGATTTAAACAAAGGTGACGCAAAGGGGTCGTTTCGTTTTGCGTCACTCGCTCTTGATCACATCGGCCGGGTTCTGGGATGACGCTCTGCGTATGTTGTTGAATATTATCAGGCCTATGAAAAGGATCATTCCGGCCAGGATGAGCAGATATGTCCATACTCCTATCGGGGCCTGACGGATGTATGCGGACTGCCAGCGATGCATAATGATTGTGCCTATGGGGAATGCCACAAGGGCGGCAGCCACAATTACCGGCAGGTAGTCCCTGATGAACAGGCGCAGCACATCGGCACGTTTGGCTCCGTTTATCTTACGTACCGCAATCTCACGGCGGCGGCGCTCACATGAGAGCGACACTATGCTGAACACACCGCTCACGGCTATGATGATGCAGACTATGGTTATTATGAGCAGGAACTTACCCAATGCCAGCTCGGATTTAACGTAGCTGTTTATATACTCATCCTCCATGTTTTTGATTGAATGATACACTCCGGGGTGAACATTCTCAAAAACCTGGTTTATCTTATCCTTAAGAGTGTTCCAATCCGTGCCCTCCTTAACCCTGAACATGAACAGATTGGCCTGATTCACACCCGATATGCTGTTCTCCTGCTCATATTCATATACCAAGGGTATAGTAGCGCCCTTGGGACTTGTATAACACACATCCTTTATTACGCCCCTGACAATCAGAGGTTGGTAGTAGTTGAATATGGTTTTGCCAACAATCCGGTCTGCACCTCCCAGCAGATTGGCAAGAGTCTCACTTATTACAACCGCATTCTCCTGCTCATTCTCCCTGCTGAACAGTTCACCCGCAATGGGCTGAACCTCTATCATATCAAGATAGTCCCGGTTTGCTTCAATGTAAACCACGCTGATGTCCTGATCGGCAGTCATACTCTCAAAAGTGGTATCAATGGTAATGGCGGAACTACGGTGGTACTGGAAATAGGATTCAAAGCCATACACCACCTTATCCATCTCGGGCAACTGTTTAAGTTGCTGCCTTACAGCATCCACCTCGGTTTCATTAAGCCCGAATTGATATATGGAACCTATGTTGTGCTTTACGTATCCCATATCCCTGGAGCCAATCATATAGTTGACCTGTCTGTGCATCACAACAGTGCAGAATATGGCGCACAGGCTTATGGCCAGCTGGAATCCTATGCTCATCTTATAGCCGGCTGTAGTACTGCCGCTGCTCAATGAACGGCCCAGGTACCTGGAGAGTTGCCTTTTGCTTACTACCGATGTAATAACCGATGCTATCAGGACCGATATGACACCAATTATCAATGCATAGAGAATGTATCCGCCCATAAAGAAACCAAAAGGTTTGTCTATTGTGCTGAACTGTGTAAAGTACGGCAATGATAACAAGCATATTATGGCTCCGGTTACGATTGCGGCGATCAGCACTACCCATATCTCCACTATGAACATCCTAAGTATCTGCATAGGCGTGGCGCCGTTTGCGTAACGCAGAGAAATCTCACGCATCCTGATGCCGATACGGGTTACCAGCATTGTGAAGTAATTGGTGAGCGAGCAGACTATCATAACCACTCCCAGCAGAAGCAGCACAATTATGTATCTGATGTTAAGGTTCATGACCTCAAGCGCCTCCTCCTGTCTCAGTTTGGTTATGGGCACCAGTTTATAGTTTTTGGTATCAACCTGTGAGTATGATAATTCCTCTCCGTCCACATCTGTCCAGCTATAATTGGTTATAAGAGTATCATTGGCAATCTCATCGACCAAAAGACCGACATTATCCCTGCTTACCCGCACAAAGTTAAGTGTAGTAAGTACGTACCTTGTGTTATATCTGTTAAGATCATAGCCCCTAAGGAAATCATAGTATATTGAAGTAGGTTCCGTTGGGTTGGCTATAACGGATATTACGGTCATCTGTCCCTGGTCGGTATAAAGAGTCTTACCCAAGGCATCACCGTCAAACAGAATGTCAGCGTACTTTTGGGTTATGGCTGCCTCAGAATAGGCAAGATTAAGGTTAGTCTCCCCTTCCAGCACATTGACATCAAAGAAATCCTGGAAACGTTCATCGATTAAAGTGCCCTTCAGGGTATATTCAGGCTTGCCGTCACACATTATCCTATAGTCTTGGGGAATCTCACATCTGGCCCACTCCTCTATCTGCGGATATTTTCCGGCCAGATACTCACCCTCGGGGTATGATGTGTAAGGAAGAAACTCATGGTCGGCAGCATTGGAATTAGTGCCCATGACCAGATATATATCATCGGCATCACGATGGAACTCATCAAAACTGTGCTCATACCTTATCCAGATATAGGTAAGCGAGCAGAAAACCATACCAAGTGCAACGGAGAGAACACCTACTGTTGACTGCAACCTGTACTTGGCCAGGTTGCGCAGCGCAATTTTAAGATTGTGGCGGAACATCTGTAACTATTGTTTTATTTTCACCCCAAAATTACCCTGCCTTCTCACCACAACCCAAATAAAAAAGGGCAAAACCGACGATTCTGCCCTAAAAACGTCTAATTTTTTGACACCTGCCCATTATTTCCCCTAACGCAAGGGGATAACGCAAGGACTAGCAAATTTTCTACTCACCTTGGGGAGAGAAATGGCCCTGTGTGCGTTCCGGCTCCCTAAGGTCAGGGGGTAACGAAGGTGCGAGCGTATTTCCAACCCACCTTAGGGAGAGAAATGGCCCTGTGTGCGTTCTGACTCCCTAAGGTCAGGGGGTAACGAAGGTGCGAGCGTATTTCCTACCCACCTTAGGGAGAGAAATGGCCCTGTGTGCGTTCTGACTCCCTAAGGTCAGAGGGTAACGAAGGTGCGAGCGTATTTCCTACCCACCTTAGGGAGAGAAATGGCCTTGTGTGCGTTCTGACTCCCTAAGGTGAGGGGGGGAATACGCAGGTCGAGGGTTTTTCTGAATGAGTGGGGGGTTAGCGGCGGGTGCGGGCGGCTTTGCGGCCGTTCACCTTCTCCTTGCGGACGGGTTTCTCCTTGCGGACGGGTTTCTCCTTGCGGGCCGATGACTTCTTCCTGGACTTGCCGGCACCCTCGCTGCGGAAGAACTGGTGCCAGTCCTCATTTTCAAAGTTGTTCCAGAAATCATCATCCTGGGCTATCTGGACCTGCGGAGCACGCTTGGGAGTACGTGAAGTCTTTTCCTCACGATAGGCTCTCTCCTCACGGGTTGATTTACTCTCTTTGCGGACTGGTTTATCCTCCTTTCTCGGCTTTCGCTCCCTTGAAGGTTTCTCTTCACGACGGGGTTTCTCCTCACGACGAGCCTTTTTCTCAACACGTGCAGGCTTCTCATCACCGCCCTCCGAGCGTGTCTCGGCCACCTCAACATGCACCTGACGCTCCTTGTAGTTTACGCCGTCCATTCCATCCAGAATCTCCTCGGTAAACTCCTCAGGGCACTCAAAAAACGAGAAGTTCTGCATCAGGTCAATCCGGCCCACATCCACGCGTCCGGCTACATTGCGGTTGAGCATCTCAATGATATGGACGGGCTGAACGTGGTCTTTCTTGCCGATATTGATAAAAAAGCGGGTATAACCCTTCTGAGCACGGTGACGGTCCTTTTTCTTGCGTTTCTCGCCTTCAACATCATTGCGGGTAACCTCCTCAAGTTCCGGAGCATCCTGATAGTAGCGTACAAAACGGCCGAACTCACGGGTCACGATACGTTTGATTATATCGTTCTTGTCCATCCAGTCCAGGCGGCGGAAAATCTCGGGCAGGAACTTCTCAATCTGCTCCTCATTGACCTCAATGCGCTCCAGGTCATCTATAACCTTGTAGAGCTGTTTCTCGCAAATCTGGGTACCGGTGGGCATCACGCCCTGCACGAATGTCTTGCCTATGGCCTTCTCTATAAACCGTATCTTACCCTTCTCGCGCAGGTTGACAATAGATATTGAAACGCCCTTCTTGCCCGCACGGCCCGTACGTCCGCTGCGGTGGGTGTAGTTCTCAATGTCATCGGGCAGACCAAAGTTTATTACGTGAGTCAGGTTGTCCACATCCAGTCCGCGTGCAGCCACATCGGTAGCCACCAGCAACTGCAACTGGCGCTTGCGGAACTTGTTCATGGTCAGGTCACGCTGAGCCTGCGACAGGTCGCCGTGCAGAGAATCAGCATTATAGCCGTCCTGCATCAACTTATCGGCAATCTCCTGCGTCTCCAGGCGGGTACGGCAGAAAATGATTGCGTATATGGACGGGTAATAATCGACAATGCGCTTAAGAGCCAGATACTTGTCCTTGGCGTGAACCATATAATAGACATGCTCCACGTTCTCGGCGCCCTCATTACGTGTGCCGATTACAATCTCGCGGGCATCATGCAGATACTTCTTGGATATGGCCTGGATCTCCTTGCTCATGGTGGCCGAGAACATAAGCATCTTACGCTCTGCGGGGACCGATGAGAGTATCTTTTCAAGGTCCTCAGAGAAACCCATGTTGAGCATCTCATCGGCCTCATCAAGGATGACGGTACGGATGGTATCCAGTTTGACAACGCCGCGCTCCATAAGGTCAATCAGACGTCCGGGGGTGGCCACGATTACATGTGCGCCGCGCTTGAAATTGCGGATTTGGTTCTCTATCGATGAGCCGCCGTACATAGGAATAACGTGCAGCCCCTCAATGTAATGTGAGAAATCGGCCAGGTCACTGGCAATCTGCACGCAGAGTTCGCGTGTGGGGCTCAGTATAAGGAACTGGGCATCCTTGCTATCCACATCGGTCTGCTGGATTACCGGAATGCCGTATGCTGCGGTCTTGCCGGTTCCGGTCTGGGCCAATGCCACCACATCGCCGCTGCCTTGCTCCAGCAGATACGGAATCACCGCCTCCTGAACAGGCATGGGGTTCTCAAATCCTAACTCTTCAATTGCCTTGAGTATCGGGCCAGATACCCCAAGTTGGCGGAATGTACTCATCAAAAAAAATCAGTTAAGTGTAACGCTCTGCTCGCCAATCATGACACCGTCAACGAACAGATATGCAGTATATGTGCCTGCGCTCAGGAATTCGGCCACGTCAACATACATGGTAACCTCCTGCTGCTCGCCGGTATACTCTATAATCTTTCTCTCCGAGCACTCCAGAACAACATTCTCATACCTGCATGTGTAGCCTGTATCCTTACCCAGTACCTCCTCGTTGGGCTTTACAATACGCAGATACACGGTCTTTTCGCCGGTTTGGACGGTTATGTTCTTGACAATGGTAAAGTTGACCACAAACTGGGTTACGTTCTTGGACTTCTTCTCATCCTTGCCCCGTTTGTTATGGGCTATAACCGATATGGCCGCAGCATCAAGCTGAGATGCCAGAGCTACCTTCTCCTCGGCCTTCTGCTTATCGACAGTAAGCTGCTCAACCACCTTGGTCTGCTCCTGATACTGCTGGCGCACGCGGGTATTCTCCCTGGCAAGCTGCTTGTTGATCTGGTCAAGAGAGTCTATCTGGATTACATACGTACGCATAACCTGACGCACGGTAGCCAGTTCCTTCTTAAGGCGGGTAATCTCGGCTGCATTTGTGGCCTTGGTCTGACGCAGTTCCTCAAGCAGCTGCTGCGTGCGCTGCTTCTCCCTGTCAAGCTGGCGTATCAGCGAGTCATTGGATATGTGCCTCTGCATCTCATCATACTGGACGGCGAATCCGGAGTACTCATTCTCCATCTCCTCCTTCTCAATCTCAAAGAGCTGGGTCATCTCCTCTATCTCACGGCCCTTGTTCTGGCCGTCAAAAAAGAGATATGCGGCAGCTCCTGCCAACAGCACGGCTGCCACAACGGCTATCACCAATCCGGTCTTGCCTGATTTACTGTTCTCTTCCATTATTTCTTAAGAGCAGCTATGCTCTCCTTTATGGTTGCAATTTTCTGAGTGGCATCGGCCTGTTTCTTGCGCTCGTTCTCGATAACGGCGGCAGGTGCGTGTGCCACAAAGTTCCCTCCATCTTCTTGAGCCCAGCCTCCACGTCAATCAGACCGCCCAGACGTACAGCGTACTCCTGGGTTCCTACCATGAATGCGGCGGTACCCTCGCTCTTGGCAGCAACTACAACAATCTCCTCAAGTCCTGCCATCTTAAGAACCATGCTGTCAAGTGCTGAGAGCGGGTTCTGTCCCACAGCTTCAACGGTAAGCGGCTCACGCGGGCCGATGTTCTTGCTCTTTCGTACCGAACGGATCTCGGTCACGACCTGCTTGGCCTGCTCAAAACGGTCCAGGAGTGCCTCATCGGCCTTACCGTTAACCAGGCTTACGATGCTCTGGTTCATGATGCTCTCACCGTCCTTGCGCTCACGTACAGCGTGCCAAAGCTCCTCGGTGATGAACGGCATGAACGGATGCAGCAGCATAAGCAGCTGCTCAAACATATCAAGTGTGGCAGCGTATGTCTTTGAGTCAATAGGCTGTCCGTAAACAGGCTTGATTATCTCAAGATACCAGCTTGCAAACTCATCCCAGAACAGCTTATAGACAGCCATCAGGGCCTCGCTTATGCGGTACTTTGACATCAGGTCATCCATCTCGGCTGCAGTGCTGCTCAACTTGTTGCGGAACCACTCAACAGCCACCTTTGCGCTCTCGGGCTGCTCTATATCGGCCACGCTCCAGGTCTGTGTAAGACGGAACGCGTTCCAAATCTTGTTGTTGAAGTTACGGCCCTGCTCGCAGATGGCCTCATCAAACGGTATGTCATTACCTGCAGGTGCAGAGAGCATCAGACCCATACGTACGCCGTCAGCTCCGTATTGCTCAATCAAACCTATCGGATCGGGAGAGTTACCAAGAGACTTACTCATCTTGCGGCCCAGCTTGTCACGTACGATACCGGTAAAATAGACGTTGCGGAAAGGCATATCGTGACGGTACTCATAACCCGACATGATCATGCGGGCCACCCAGAAGAAGATGATATCGGGGCCGGTTACAAGGTCATTTGTGGGATAGTAGTACTTTATTTCCTCGTTATCGGGGTTATTGATGCCGTCAAACAGGCTGATAGGCCAGAGCCATGAGCTGAACCATGTATCTAATACATCCTCGTCCTGACGCAGATCGGCAGCGGTAAGACTGTTGTCACCGCTCTTCTGACGTGCCAGCTCGACTGCCTTATCGATTGTCTCGGCAACTACAAAACCGCCCTTGGGCATGAAGTAAGCCGGGATGCGGTGACCCCACCAGAGCTGACGGCTTATGCACCAGTCCTTGATGTTCTCCAGCCAGTTGCGGTATGTGTTCTTGTACTTGGGCGGATAGAACTTGAGTTCATCATTCATAACAGGAGGCAGAGCCATATCGGCAAAGTGCTTCATCTTGAGGAACCACTGCATGGAGAGCTTGGGCTCAATAACAGTGTCCGGGTTGCGCTCGCTGTAGCCCACCTTGTTGGTGTAGTCCTCCATCTTTTCCAGCAAGCCTGCGTTATCCAGGTCAATGGCAATCTGCTTCTTTACGGCAAAACGGTCCATACCGATGTACAGGCCGGCCTTCTCGCTCAGAGTGCCGTTGTCGTTGAATATGTCGATGGTCTCAAGGTTGTACTTTTCACCCAGCATATAGTCATTGACATCATGGGCAGGGGTAACCTTAAGGCAACCGGTACCGAACTCAATGTCAACATAATCATCCTCAATTACAGGTATCACGCGGTTAACCAGAGGCACAATCACCTTGTGGCCCTTCAACCAGCCGTTCTTGGGATCGGCCGGGTTGATGCACATGGCGGTATCACCCATGATGGTCTCGGGACGTGTGGTGGCAACCACTGCGTAGTAGCCCTTGGCATCCTTGTGTACCACCTCACCCTCAGCACCTGTGGTCTTTACAGGGTTCTCGGCGGCATCGGCCACGTAGTATTTCAGGTAGTACAGCTTGCTGTGCTCCTCCTTATAGACCACCTCCTCATCACTCAGAGCAGTCTGAGCCTTGGGGTCCCAGTTTACCATACGTACGCCACGGTAGATAAGACCCTTGTTGTACAGGTCAACGAACACCTTGATAACACTCTCAGAGCGCAGGTCATCCATGGTGAATGCGGTGCGGTCCCAGTCACAGCTGCAGCCCAGACGGCGGAGTTGCTTAAGGATTATGCCTCCGTGCTCCTCTTTCCACTCCCATGCGTGCTTAAGGAACTCCTCACGGGTCAGATCAGTTTTCTTGATGCCCTGTGCGGCAAGCTTGCCTACAACCTTGGCCTCGGTAGCAATTGATGCATGGTCAGTTCCGGGCACCCAAAGAGCGTTCTTACCCATCATGCGTGCACGGCGCACCAGAATATCCTGGATAGTGTTGTTAAGCATATGACCCATGTGCAGCACACCGGTCACGTTTGGTGGCGGAATGACTATAGTGTAAGGCTCACGGCCATCGGGCTCAGAGTGAAAAAACTTGCCATCCTCCCAATACTTGTACCACTTTCCCTCTACATCGGCGGGGTTGTATTTGCTTGCTAATTCCATAAAGAAAAAAACTGTCTCTTAAATTAGCCGCAAAGGTACTGCTTTTTTCTCATTATTAGGGAAAAACTAGAAGTCTTTATCCAAAACGTAGGGCATACCGGAAGCAGTGATACCAGCGCCGCTAACGTTGAAGATAGTTGATATAATAATGGTTATAGATATACTCATCACTATTCAGATACAGCCAGATAGCACTTACATCTATGGGATTATAGACGGAGTATCCCTTATCTATCAGACACCCTGTCAAATCAGTGGAGTGGTTACCCAGATCCAATACAGCATCTACATCCTTCTCCACATCAAAAGACTTGAATGTGAAATAATCCACATACTTCCTGTCGCCATCAATCCTTACCGTGTGCGACACAAGACCTTCTGACTCATTTATTATAGCAGGATAATCCTTGAGCGTTGCACTTGCAGCAGATTCAGTAGCACTAGTTGTATTGACAGATGGTTTATTCACTGACCAACCCGGCAAAAGTTCCTGCTTGCTGTATGCCCTAAGCGCAGGCAGTTGGGCGCGTTCCAGACGTATCTTGGCACTTGGCTCTGTTGTATTCCTGGCTTTGGTAAGACGCATAGTCACATCTACCTTGCCATAGAAATGTCTCATAAGCAAACTCTTAAAATACTATCTAATACACAATTATTTATAAATTTAACGCAAAAGCCAAAACATCTGTTGGGGAAAATCCCTATTTCTTTAGAGGAAAATTACTATTTTTATTCTGGCATTAAGCGTTTTACATATTCGGATCCCAGACCGGACGTATGTAGAGTGAATAATCGCGAGGAATATCATTAAACAATTCAATGCTCTCAACTTCATTTCCCCTTTCCACATAAACATAATAAGGATGCTCCCCATCCTCGCTCATGGTTCCGGTCCAAAAACCGGGATAACTTCTATCTTTAATAATATTCCCATTTTCACCTCTTATTATTACAGCCGATGTCCCAGCACCCATTTGACCTCTGCCATTATCATAAGAATAATCATAGGAAATACGTTGTATTTTAACACTACAACAACTTATCAGTTCCTCCACATCTTCTTTTGTAGGAAGTCTCCATTTACCTCCAAGTTGCTTATGCGCAATATCATATTGAGTTCCGGCAATTTCAACACCTATGTCCATATAATGACTGCTTCCGGCATCCCAGTACTCATAGTCCTCCTTATTATTGGTATACGCGTCCCAGAAAGTTCTCCTCAGAGAACCCCAGCAAGCCCTATATGGACTTGTTATAAAAAACTCATACGCACTCTCAAAATCCTGTCTACCCAACTCGCATTTGGACCATTGGATTCCACTAGGCAAACCTAAATCAACCTTCCAATCATCCAGACTGCCAGTATAAAAACTTGAGATAGGTCCGTATAAGTAATGCTCTTCACCATCTGGTGTCATATACTCAACAAAAGCACGGTAATAATAATCTGTCTCAGGGTATAGTTCCTGAACCACATAACGATGGTTCCGTATGCCCTTTCCCGATGTAAGACATGTAACAGAACTGTCACCTATTAAAGCATCAGCCTTATCAGACAGCATGAATCCCGTAGAACAATAATTTACATCACGGCTATCAATTGATAGATTACCCTTTATTATAGCCGAGAAAAGCCGAATAGTGTCTGCCTTTACATTCTTGTATTCCAACTTGACATCAAGGGTGCGGAAAGATGAAATGGAACTGATTTCACGCAATGTATTATCACTGTTCTTCAGGAACAGACAGAAACTGTATTCGGCATCAGGATAAAGATTAACTAATGTGCCGCTATAACCATCACTATTCACTTTACCATTCTGGAAAATCATGCATTCAGGTGTATCATTCCCCTCTTTCCAAGATTTAAAGATAGATTCAGCATTATCAGACTTCAAGCAATAAAGGATACCGCACTTGCCAAGTGCCAGGTCACTTTTGGATACACCGTTGAAAGTACCTGATACTGATGCAGTAAAAGCCGATGCCGAAACATTTCCAACCTCAACGACATCGGGTTTCTCTATTTCCGGCTGTAAAAGTGAATCTTCTTTCCCACACGTAGCAAACAACATCACAAGCATTGCAAATGCGATGAACATTTTTCTTTCCATTCTATTCTTACCATGCATATTCATACCTTTTAATAGCACAAACTGAAATATTGATTATAAGCGTTCTATTACGTTCAGGTTAACGGAACAAGGCAAAGAATTCGGGATTAGCCTTACCGAACCTGTACTCATGAGCTGAACCATTGCCTGATTGTACATCTTCATATTCTGATACCGGGTTCCCAACTTATATTCCGTAAGTGCATAATAATGCACCAGAGTATCGGGAAAAAGATCCTTTGCCTTTAGGAAAGCATATATTGCCGAATGATCATTTCCCAAATGTGTATACACACATCCATGGGTGTACCATGCTACCGCAGCACGGTAATTCTTATGTAGAGAGCCATAATAGTCTGTTGCCTTACGTATCAGACTGTCCGATGTGATAATCCTGTCATTCTTGCAATCAGCCAGGGACTTGAGAACAACATACCATGTGCGGTCTCTACGTGATGTAGGCTCCGTCATAGAAACTAAAATTGAATCCGCCTCCTTGGGGTCAGTCTCCATCAGCAACTCAGCCTCCCGCAATCGGCCATTATCCTGTAAACAGGAAACGACACTGATTGGGATTATCGCAATCAATACAGTATAGAATACCAACCTAACCCTATTCATATATCGCCACAGATAAGGTTAGGGCAAAAGTATGCATTAACCCACTAAAAATCAAAAAAGCCGATGGGACAAAAATGGGACAAACATAGTTTGAAACCAATCCACCAATAAATGTTAAGCGCCAAATCAATAAAGGAAGCCAAATGCCCAAAGAGGTATTTTCTTTGGACTTGCTATATCAATGTTGTCTAAAGCAAGAGCTGCATTATTTATATCTTCATCATTTATCTGGGAGAAATCTTTTCCGGCGCCACCCACCTCAATTACCAGATTCTTATCAATCCTAAAATCACCCGTCTTAATACCACCATATTCCACTCTGTGACCGGCCGATGTCAACTGGTTGCAAAAGAAGATTTCCCGTACCGTTCCTATTTCCGGTTCCTTTATGCTGTAGGCATATATCAGATTGGGGTTGTCAAGTAGAATCTTATCCGGTTTCTGAAGGTCAGTTATCTTATCCAGTTCCGTAAACAGATTCTTTAAGAGTTTTGCCTCATTCAAATATCTTAAATAGCGGATAAGCGTAACACGGTCTATGCTCACACTCGACGACAGTTTAGAGATGTCAACCTGATATGGAATCATTTCGGCTATTACCTGAAGAAGAGCTTTTATCTTACGTGTGTTTTCCGGGCTTACTCCACGGTATTTTGTAAGTTCTGAATCTATGATATAACCCGTCACATTTTCTATAAGCATCCTGAATGTTTTTTTCTTTTCGAACGAGAAAGGATAGTATCCCATACGTAGATAATCATTGAAATATTCCAATGGCCGATATAAAGAACGAATATGTGTGCAGAAAGATCCGGCATTACTGAGCAAATAGTCTAGTTTTACCGGAGCCGCTTTTTTTCCGGTCCTGAACCACAAGTATTCCCTGAATGAAAGTCCCGGCATATCATATACGTCCTCACGCCGAGACAAATCAGCCTGTCCGTCATTTAGTTGAATAAGTGATGAACCGCTCAATACCACTCTCAAGCCTTTATACAAGTCATATATCTCCTTTATCTCGCTGCTCCAGCCATCATACTTGTGTATCTCGTCAATGAACAGATGGCTACCGCCCTGTCTCACGAAAGAAGCGGCAGTATCTACCAACGTATGCGTGGCAAAATACGATGAGTCCGCCGTGCAGTAAAGCGCATGACGGTCTGTAACATCATAATGATTCAGTATATACTGCTGCATCAGAGTTGACTTGCCAACGCCCTTGGGACCACGTATCAGAATGAGTCTTGAATCCCAGTCTATGGTTTGCATCAGTTCCCGCTCAAAAGATGTGGGTACATCTGTTAGATACTCTGCGTGTCGCTCAAATAAAAGTTCCATAATCCTATTTTTCTGCAATTATACAATTGTTTATCGGAATAAACAAATTTTCTTATATTTTGTTTATCGCAATAAACATATTTCATTAATACAGAATAGGTATAAAACTATTAACTTTGCAGCAAAACTACACGATATGCACACTAAAGAAGAGAAGATGCAGGCATTCGGACGCCTGCTTGACATAATGGATGAACTCAGGGAGAAATGCCCTTGGGACAGTGTACAGACAAATGACTCACTCCGCCAGAATACCATTGAGGAGGTTTACGAGCTCTGCGATGCCATAATGAAGGACAACAAGGCCGATATCTGCAAGGAGTTGGGCGATGTGTTGCTGCACGTGGTGTTCTACGCCAAGATTGGCAGCGAGACGGGTAATTACGATATCAAGGACGTTTGCGACAAGCTCTGCGACAAACTGATATACCGCCACCCGCACATATACGGCACAACCAATGTAGATGGCGCCGATCAGGTACTGCAGAACTGGGAGCAGCTTAAGCTAAAGGAGAAAGGCGGCAACAAACGTGTGCTGGCCGGTGTGCCCGATGCGCTACCGTCAACCATCAAGGCTTTCCGCATCCAGGAGAAGGCTGCCCACGTGGGCTTTGACTGGGATACCCCCGAGGGAGCCCTTGACAAGGTTAAGGAAGAGTATGCCGAACTCAAGCAGGAGATATCGGCCCACGACAAGGAGAAAGCCGAGCAGGAACTGGGTGACCTGCTGTTCTCAATCATCAACGTGGCCCGCCTCTACAAGATCCATCCCGATGACGCCCTGGAGCGAACCAACAAGAAATTCATCCGCCGTTTCAACTACGTTGAGGAGGCAGCCATCAACCAAGGCCGCCAGCTCAAAGACATGACACTAGAGGAAATGGACTCCCTATGGAACGAAGCTAAATCTAAAGGCCTCTAAGCCGTCATTGGACAATTAAAAACTAATAGTATGACAGCAATTGAAAATGAAATACAGTACAATTGCGCAATGAAGCGCATTGAAGAACTGCTTAAGGTAGTTGACAATAATACTCCTGCTAACGATAAGAATAGCATAGAACTTGTTCGTCTTTCAAATCTGGTAGCAGATTATGAGGATATCCACTATCCACCAAAAATCATTTTACGCCTACCACAAAAGTTGTGACTGAATTGGGAGCCAAAGTGACTTCCAATATTTTTTCTTTTATCTTACCCAGGTCTGTTTCGGCCCAATGTTCACCATCAGCAAATTGTCCGGCAGTTCTTATTTGACGCACCTTGCCTTTGACCTTGAAGTCCGATAGCTCAAAAGCCATGGACTTTTCCTCTGCAGTAGTGTTGGTGCAGACTATGGTCAGTTGCTTCTTGTTTTTGGCGGCAAGGGCTTTGATGCCGGAGCGGCGCTCTGTGGGGCATAGTATCAGTTGGGAGCCGGGACGGATATAGCGGGTAAACTGACCCATGGCGTAGTACTTCTGGGTAAGCAGGATTTCATTAGTATCGTGGTTGGCGCAGGCGGTTCCCCAGTAGCCTCCCTGAGTGCGCAGCGGACCTCCGTCGCGGCGGCCTTTGTAGCCCTCCTTGCTGATATGGGTGTCTATTACCTGCCAGAGCACCCAGGCCGATGGTTCCAGCGCCTGGATATCGGTTATGATCTTCTCAGCAAGCCACAATCCGGCACCCATCTCACCGGCGTTCTGGCCGGCGGTTCCGTTTCCGTCCACCTCACTCATCCAGAGATTTATCTTCTCGTCCTTGGCCAACTGGCCCATTTCGCGAATGCTGTTTGTGCCGTAGGTATGCACACTGATGCGGTTTATGGCGGCACGGGCATCGGGGGTAAGAGTCTTTATCTCCTCTATCTGCTTGCCGGGATTGGTCTCATCGCTTGTGGTCAGGATGATGTCCTTCAGTCCGTAACGGTTCAGTGCCTCCTTAGTCAGTACCAGCAGTTTGGACTGGGACTCGCCGGCATCGATGTGGCAGCCCTCCTGCTTGTAGTTCATGGCGGGCCAGTAGTTGGTATTGGGCTCGTTCATTGGCGATACGCTCTTAACTTTGAGGCCCATCTCACGGGTCATGTAGTTGGCTACGTGCGCCATATACTCGGCAAAGTCATCGTATTCATCGTCCTTTATGTTGTTCTCCTCGGCCTTGAAGTTTCCTGTGGAGCAGCCGCTGTTGGTCATAAAGTATGGGGGCGAGTTACTGAATATCTCTAAATAGGCGTCCTGCCCTGCGGCTTTCATTGCGGCCTTTACCACGTTGAGCTGGCGAGCATCGGCCGTATAGTCATACCTGCGCTCTCCGTTGTCATCAATATACATCCAGCCGGGTACATCGCTGTCGGTGCGTGTTATGTGATGGTGCGTGGGGTCATCGCCTCCGCCCACGTTGTAGCGCATGATATTAAGGCCCAGACCCTTCTGAGCATCAAAAAACAGGTCGGCCGATTTCTGCGTCAGCGTCTCGTTATAGCCCAGGCGGTTGGCCCACCAGCACAGGCTGGTGCCCCA
>CADCLI010000001.1 GCA_902802285.1 uncultured Bacteroidales bacterium | reverse complement strand
CCCGATATGCATTGGCGGCAGAATTATCGGTCCTGAACAGAAAGCATGCATTACTGATATCACAGACATTCAGGCTGTCAGGGGGATGGGTATTGAACAGTCTGTTCCGTTCATACAGTCCAGGATATACGGCAATTCACTCAAACGGAATTGCGGAGGGAAGCGTTCAGAACGAGACCGGTCTGCTGAACGGTTTCTCTTACAGTCGCCGGAACCTGAAGATTAACGGGTATCTGGACCTGTTCAGGCATCCCAAACCCAGGTATGGGGTGAGCACTCCCAGTAACGGGATGGATATCAGATTGGAGACCGACTGGCGTGTGGGCAGCAGGGATAACCTTTTTCTGACAGGCAGGTTCAAATCCAAGCAGAAAGACTGCAAATACACCGGCCAGCCTGAATACTGTATTACCGGCCGTTACCGGCTACGATGGACGCACGGTTTCAGGAACGGGGCGGAACTAAAGACCCAGTTTTTATTTGCCCGATATGATTTCATAGCGGAACCCATATCGAATGGGTGGGCGTTGGCGGCAAATTACTCATCGGGTCCAGGGAATGGCCGGTTGGATATGGACCTTACAGCCTCATTATTCTCAACAGACAGTTATGACAGCAGCATATCGGTATATGAGTCGGGGTTGAGGTATTCATTCAATTACATCTCACTGTACGGCAAAGGTGGACGTCTGTCGGCAACAGTCAGATACATGTTCTCGGACAGTATCCGCTTGAATATCAAAGCCGGCGGAACATACTATCTGGACCGGGATGAGATAAGTTCGGGCCAGCAGCGGATAGCATCCTGTCACAAGGAGGATATTGCGGTGCAACTTATAGCCAGGTTTTGATTTGGAAAACAGCCTGCGATTGAGTATTTTTGCATCTTTGATTTAAAAGGGATAACAATATGTCAACAGTACTGTATGATTCACCGGTTTTCGGTCCGGTCCACAGCCGTCGTTTAGGAGTTTCGTTAGGGATAAACCTTATGCCTTCGGACGGTAAGATATGTACTTTTGACTGCATTTATTGTGAGTGCGGACGTAACAGCGAACATCATCCCAAACACCACCGTCCTACCAGGAAAGAGGTCCGGGAGTCGTTGCGCTCCACTTTGGTAAGGATGAAATCGGAGGGGCCTGAACCCAATGTGCTGACTTTTGCCGGAAACGGAGAGCCTACCGCAAATCCGGAATTCCCGGGTATTGTGGATGATGTCCTGGCTCTGCGTGATGAGTTTTTTCCCGATGCCAAAGTCAGCGTACTCAGTAACGGAACCCGCGTGACAGATCCCGCCATATTCCGGGCTCTTAAGAAGTTGGATAACAACATACAGAAACTGGATACGGTTAATCCAGACTATATAAGGTTGATAGACAACCCGGTAGGTCATTATGACCTGGATGCGGTCATAAAGGCTTTGTGTGAGTTTCAGGGTCATGTCATTATACAGACCATGTTCCTGACCGGAACCCTTGACGGACGTAATATGGACAATACTACCGATGAGTATGTGATGCCATGGATAGAAACTCTTGTAAAGATAAAACCTAGTCAGGTAATGATATATACAATAGATCGTGAGACACCGGTCCCAACTCTGTGCAAGGCCAGCCATCAGGAGCTTGACCGTATTGCCGCCCTTCTGAGGGAGAGAGGTTTCAATACTTCAGTATCTTATTGATATGAACATATTCAGAACACTTTGCCTTTCATTGCTGCTTGTCGTATCATTGCCTATAGCAAGCACTGACCTTGATTCGGTAACCGAGTCTATAGACAGGATCATTTATGAGGAGTTACCGGAGGGGACAGACATAGCCCTTATGGTATATGACCTTACAAATGATACTACGCTTTACGCTTACAGGGAAAAGATCATGTGCCGCCCCGCTTCTGTGCAGAAGGTAATCACTGCAGTAAGCGCATTGTCATCGTTGGGGCCTGACTACAAATTCAGGACAACGCTCAGGACTCAAGGCGCAATCGGCGATAACGGAGTCCTGGACGGAGATCTGTATCTGGTAGGTGGCCTTGATCCGGCACTTACAGAGCAGGAACTCCGCAAAATGGTAGATGATCTTCAGAAAGCGGGGGTTAAGCGTATTAACGGTACGCTCTATGCAGATGTTTCCATAATGGATTCTACCTATTGGGCCTCAGGGTGGTGCTGGGATGACGCACCCGCCAGTTTCCAGCCATATATCTCACCGTTGATGGTACATCAGGGTTTTGTAGGCGTGGAGGTGAAACCGACTTCGAAGGGTGAAGCACCCCAGGTGAATATCTATCCGTCCAACGGTTTCATTAAGGTAGTGAACAGAGCCAGGACTCAGGATAACTCCCTGGGACCTCTTACCATAACCCGAGACTGGATGCATGGTGACAATACAATCATTGTGGAGGGTAATTGCAAACGCCGTCAGTCGACAGACTTGAGTGTTGTGGGATCGGCCGACTTTACATTCGCCCTGTTCCGTCAGTATCTGGATGAAGCAGGGATAAACTACGGTAAATACGGCTTCGGTGCATGTCCTGTCATTGCGAGTGACATATCGGAGGTATCACATGCTTTGCCCGCTATAATCAAGGAGGCGCTCAAGGAGAGCAACAATCTGTTTGCCGAAGCAATGTTCCTGCAGATGGGCCGCATCAAATACCCCAAGGAGATTAAGTTCAAGGACGCCGCCAAGTTCCTTCAGGATTTCGTATCCCGTAAGTTCGGTTTGTATACGGCTTCATTCAATATCGTGGACGGATGCGGACTCTCCATGTATGACATGTGTTCGCCCATGTTCATTGTCGATATGCTCACTCTTATCTACAGGGACACGGACCTTTTCCCGATATTGTATAAGAGCCTTCCGATATCCGGTGTTGACGGTACTCTCAAGACACGTCTCAATGACAAGTCTACGCTTAACAAGGTTCATGCCAAGACAGGTTCGGTGACCGGATCCTGCACTCTTGCAGGATATGTCCACACCGCCGATGGCCGGGACCTGGCATTCTGCATAATGAATGAGGGTGCCGTTAAGATGGCACCCTCAAGAAAAGTTCAGGATAAGATATGTTCCGTGCTGTGTGAGTTGGGCAGATAAAACTAAAGCTGCTTGAATTCATATCCTTGCTCCTTAAGCCATTCGATGGCTTTAGGCAACACCCAACGCAGGTTCTTCTGACTGCGCAGAGAGTCATGGAACACAATTACCGATCCGTTGCGCGTGTATTTCTTTACAATCTCAAGAACCTTTTCAGGCTTGAGTTTTTCATTATAGTCACGGGTTATCACATCGTAGAATATGATGTCAAAGTCATCTTTCATGTATCGGTATGTCCAGCGACGCAATACTCCATGAGGCGGGCGGAAAAGCCGGGTTGATATCAGTGAGTCACATTTCTTCACGTTATCAATGTAGTCATGGTTACGCATACGCATACCACGTACGTGATTGAAAGTGTGGTTTCCTATCTGATGTCCCCTTTCCACAACCATCCTGTATACGTCAGGATGCTTGCGGACATTATCGCCCACTACAAAGAAAGTGGCTTTAACCCCGTATTGGTCCAGTATGTCCAGAAGCCATGGGGTAACTTCGGGTATAGGTCCGTCATCAAAGGTAAGATATACCGCATGTTCATCCGGATTTTTCCGGAATATGCCCTTGGGGTATATCTTACTCAGTATAGATGTAGGCTGCTCCAGTAACATCCTTATTTCATTCGTCTGTCAAATTCATCACAGATTTCGTTGTACTGCGTATTGATTGATTCAAACGACTGTTCGTCCAGACAGTATGAAAGCAAGGGGAATACAAATGACTTCAGCCGTTTCCTTATCTCTGTGAAATCTGCCTCGGAATGCCTGAGGTTCCTGTTGTTCATAGAGAGATACCAGTACATCTGACTCATCAGGTTCTCTGTGATTGATGTCAACATCCTTCCACCTTTCTCCACTTCTCCCAAAACCAGATAAAGGTTTGCTGTCTCAACACAGAACAGGTCATTCTGAGGAAGCAGTTTGTCGGATATGCCGGCTTCAACCTTGTTGAGGATCTGAAGAGCCTTCTCTTTCTGCCCCTCCTCATACAGTTCTGATGCAAGTTGAGAAAACAGACGGCGATGTGAGATGCACATACGGCGGACGGTCTCATCAAGATAGAGGTCGGGATTGTCTGCACCGCCAAACTTGAAATTCATCATGTTTGCGTACATCTTTTCGGTATCCACCGGGCTTTCTTTCAGAGCTGTCCAATTGAATGGAGTGATACGGAAAGCCAGACCTTCAAGCAGGAAATAATCCCCAAGGTTCATATAACTGCTGGAAGGAACGGTTGTTGCCATGTAAAGAGGCCTTTCCCAATTGCAATGTGCAATGAGGTCAAGCATCATTATCTCATTCTTGAACAGACGGGACTTGCCCTTAAGTGAGATAACCATCTTATCCGGCAATTTTGCCTTGGTCTCCTCATCTGTAGCTCCGCGGAACTGATCGGGTATTTTCATACCGGAACGGATAACGGCATCCTTGTCAATCTTGAACCATATGGTATCGGTAGGAATTACGTGATTCTGTCTGATCCAGTAATCAAGCACGTTCTTGAGTTCAAAAGAATTCTCTACCACCTCCCTGGAGTTTCTGCTCAACAGGGTCTCCTTGGCTTCGGGTCTGATAGGAACGACGTCATTGGTTCCTGTCTGGTAATCAATTCTCTCAAATGATATCGGCAATGCCGGTGAGTCATATGCAGGCCTTTTCATCTGGTCAATGTACCAGTCGGTCATGAGATAACTCAAGTTGCAGCAGCGTGCATCGGTACGGAATCCTTCGGTTTCAAAATTGTACCAGAGGGGGAATGTATCGTTGTCTCCGTTGGTGAATATGATGGGATTGCCTTTTTCCTGAAGTGTGGTAAGGTAGTTCTGACCGAAATCCCTGCAGGTATAACGTCCGCTACGGTCATGGTCATCCCATGTCTGGCTTACCATCTGGATGGGAACAAGCAGGCATAACAGTGATGCCACTATCGGGGCTATCTTCTTTCCGGCCAAATATTTGATCCATTCGGAGATGGCAGCCACGCCCATACCTATCCATATGGCGAAAGCGTAGAATGATCCGGCATAGGCGTAATCACGCTCACGGGGCTGACGCGGGGTCTGATTCAGGTAAACCACGATAGCCAGTCCTGTCATGATAAACAGGGCAAGTACCACAAAGAACTGTTGTGTCCCTTTCTTGCCCTTGCCTACCTGCCATAGCAGACCGATCAGTCCCAGCAGCAGAGGCAGGCAGTAGAATACGTTATGTCCCTTTCCCTTGAATGCCTCCGGCAGCATGGCCGGGTCTCCACCGGTAAGTTTGCGGTCAATGAAACGGAATCCGGTTATCCAGTTACCGTTCTCCGGTTCTCCAAACTGGTTCTGAGAGTCATTCTGGCGTCCGGCAAAATTCCAGAGGAAGTATCTCCAGTACATGAAATTCACCTGATAACGGATAAAGAACTTAAGGTTCTCTGCCTGCGTGGGGATAGTTACCTTTATATTCTGTCCGAACTGGTTATAGGTGTATGTACGTCCTTTGATTCCGCCGCACCAGTTTATATACTCGCGCTTGTGATCGGGCTCTGAACTGTACATGCGCGGGAACAGCATGTTCTGGGCATATTTCCACTCTCTTTTCTCATCCATTACATAGTAACGGTCTTTCTCATCGGCTGATTTCTTTTCAAGACGGCCGTATGATTTACCTGTCACCTCATATTCAGGCTCGTAATATTTGCCTTCAGGATTGTAGTTGTACTTATATTCCGAACTGTAAGCCTGTCCGTAAAGCAGAGGTCTGGAACCGTACTGTTCACGTGCCAGATAATCGCCGAGAGAGAAAATGTCTTCGGGGGAGTTCTGGTCCATCGGAGGATTGGCCGTGGAACGTATTACAATAACGGCATATGATGAATAGCCGATTGTGATCATCATGACGCAAAGCATTATGGTGTTCAGGAGACTGGCAGTGGGCTTGACATTCTGAGGTACACCTTTTGAGAAAAGATAGAATGCGCATGCACCCAGTATTACAAGACCCAGGATGATACCTGATGCCTTGTGTCCGTAAAACGGAATTCCGGCAAAAGCTACGGTAAGCAGGAATGAAAGGTACAGGCCAACAGGATGATATAGATTATCAGTCCTGTATTGAATGGCATGCCCAGTCCGTTCACGAACAGAAGTTCAAACCATCCGCCCACCTTCACGATGCCGGGAACTATTCCGTACAGTACAGCGGCTATTATGACTCCCGAAAGGACAAATGCCAGAAGGCCGCCTTTCCAAGTGGGATTTTCGGACTTCTTGAAATAATAGACAAGAACAATGGCTGTGATACAAAGCAGGTTCAGCAGGTGGACACCGACAGAGACACCTATCAGGTATGCAATGAGTACAAGCCAGCGTGAACTGTGCGGCAGGTCTGCATTCTCCTCCCACTTGAGTATAAGCCAGAATGTAACGGCGGTGCAGAATGAAGAATATGCGTAGACCTCACCCTCAACGGCGCTGAACCAGAAAGTATCGCTCCAGGTGTATGCCAGGGCGCCTACTATTCCGGAACCGAAAATGGTAATCATCTGCCACATATCAGGATCCTTGGTTCCTGCCACCAGTTTCTTTACAAGCATGGTTATGCTCCAGAACAGGAACAGTATGCATAACGCGCTGAGCATGGCCGACATGATGTTAACCATCATTGCTACCTTGCCCGGGTCACTTGTAAACTGTGAGAAAAGGTTTGCTGTCAGCATGAATATCGGTGCCCCGGGGGGGTGACCCACTTCCAGCTTGTAGCCGGTGGTTATGAACTCCGGGCAGTCCCAGAAGCTGGCTGTAGGCTCAATTGTCATGCAGTATGTGACTGCAGCGACAGCGAATACCAGCCATCCGATAATGGTGTTCAGTCTTTTGTAATTCATCTTTTCTATGAATTAATAATCTTTTGAGAGCCTCAAAGATACCTCTTTAATGGTTAAAGGCCGTCAATTGTCAGTTATTATTTGTTATTGACGCAGAGGCTTACAGGTCCTGACCTATGTCTCTGCGGAAATATTTCTTTTCAAATTCAATAAGGTTGGCACCCTTGAATGACAGCGCCAGAGCCTCCTCCTTATCCTTTCCGTATGAGCTTACGGCTATCACGCGTCCGCCTGCGGTTACCACGTTACCGTTGGCATCGAAAGCAGTGCCTGCGTGGAACACCACGCTCTCCCGGACTTTATCTATTCCGCTTATCACATATCCCTTGTCATAGTGCTGCGGATATCCGCCTGATACAAGCATCACGCAAACGGCCGACCGCGGGTCCTGCTCCAGGGTCTTGGTGTCCAGGTTGCCCTGTGCAACACCCTTGAACAACTCTATTATGTCGCTCTTGAGGCGAAGCATGACGGTTTCGGTCTCAGGGTCGCCCATTCGCACGTTATACTCAATTACCCTAGGATTACCGTCCACATTTATCAGACCAAAGAATATGAATCCCTTGTAGTCCAGGCCGTCCTGTGCCAGGCCATCTACTGTGGGACGGATTATCCGGTCCTCAACCTTCTGCATCCACTCCTTTGTGGCAAACGGAACAGGTGACACTGAACCCATGCCGCCGGTGTTGAGACCGGTGTCATGCTCGCCTATACGCTTGTAATCCTTAGCTTCGGGCAGTATCTTGTAGTGTTTGCCGTCAGTCAGGACAAATACCGAGCACTCTATGCCGCTCATGAACTCCTCAATCACCACACGGGACGATGCATTACCGAACATACCACCCAGCATCTCCTTCAGCTCCCTCTTCGCCTCGTCCAGAGTAGGCAGAATCAGTACACCCTTGCCTGCGCACAGGCCGTCGGCCTTGAGTACGTATGGAGCCTTGAGTGTCTCCAGAAATTTGAGTCCCTCCTCCAGGTTCTCACCGGTGAATGTCTGATATGCTGCAGTTGGTATGTTGTGGCGCTGCATGAAACGCTTGGCAAAATCCTTACTGCCCTCCATCTGTGCGGCGGCCTTGGACGGGCCGATGACGGGGATGGCTTTAAGTGCCGCGTCATTCTTGAAATAGTCATAGATGCCGTTTACCAGAGGATCCTCGGGACCTACAACTACCATGTCTATCTTCTTTTCAAGAACAAATGTCTTGATGGCGTCAAAGTCACTGGCCTGTATGGCTACGTTCTCACCTACGTTTGCGGTGCCGGCATTGCCGGGAGCTATGAAAAGCTTTTCAAGCTGCGGGCTTTGCGCTATCTTCCAGGCCAGAGCATGCTCACGGCCTCCGCTTCCTAGTAACAGAATCTTCATTTCCTATTGTTTCTGAACGGTTTCTTATCAGTTTTACGGAAAGGTTTGGCTCCACCTTCACTCTTGCGGAAAGGTTTGGCTCCACTTTCATTCCTGCGTAGCGGCTTCTTTCCATCTGATTTATGGAAAGGCTTTCCGCCTTCAGCCTTGCGGAAAGGCTTGTGGTCATCGGCCTTGCGGAAAGGCTTGCGCTCATCGGTCTTACGGAGCGGCTTATCAGCCTCCTTTGCCTCCTGCTTCTCGGCCAAACGGGCCTTGTGGCGCAGGGTGCTGCTGCGGCGGGTGGGCAGGTCATCCTTCTTGAGACGGCGGTCACCTCCGCGGAAATCATTATAGCGTCCGTCAAATATCTCGTACTTGCGCAATTCACAGGGCAGGGCGCCGTTAAACAGGGGTATCTTGGCCGACGGTTTGAGGCCTATCTTGTCAAAACACTCGTAGTGATAGCTGATAATCCAGGCCTCGCCGCCTATCAGGGCATGTTTTAGCCGCTCGCCTATCATCTCGTAAAGTCCAAGCAGGTTGTCCTCTACCAGACGCTCTCCGTAAGGAGGATTGGTTATGATTACGGTACGCTGTTTTACAGGTTCAAAATCCTTGAAGTCACGCTGCTCAAACCGGATGGTATCCAGCAGACCGGCAGCCTTGGCGTTGCGCTTTGCGGTCAGTATGGCCTTGGGGTCTTTGTCATAACCCCTGATGGTGAATTCAAAATCACGCTCCTGCGAGTCATCATTGTATATCTCCTCAAACAGATCACGGTCAAAATCCTTCCATTTCTCAAAGGCGAAACTGCTTCGGAACAGACCCGGTGCCATGTTCCTGGCAATAAGTGCGGCCTCTATGGGAATTGTGCCCGATCCGCACATAGGATCTACAAAATCGCACTTGCCGTCCCAGCCCGACATCAGTATCATGCCTGCAGCCAGTACCTCGTTCAGAGGGGCTTCCATGGCCTCCTGACGGTAACCGCGCTTGTGCAGTGACTCTCCGCTGCTGTCAAGAGAGAGCGAGCAGTCATCATGTGATATATGGATATGGAACGTAAGGTCCGGATTGGCTACGCTGACGTTTGGTCGTTTGCCGTATTTGTCACGGAAAAAGTCGGCTATGGCATCTTTTACCCGGTACGCCACAAACTTGGAGTGACGGAAATCCTCGCTATAGACAACAGAGTCAACGGCAAAGCTGTCACTCAGGTCCATGTACTTCTCCCAGTCCACCTTGCGGCATATCTCATACACGTCATCGGCGCTGTCGGCCTTGAAGTGCAGGAAAGGTTTAAGTATTCGGATTGCGGTACGTAGATGGAAATTGGCCTTGTACATCAGGGCCTTGTCTCCCTTAAAGGACACCATTCGGTTACCAATGGCCACCCCATTGGCTCCCAGATCAATAAGTTCTTTTGCAAGAATCTCTTCCAGCCCCTGGAAGGTCTTGGCAATCATTTCAAATTCTGTCATCTACAACTGATGATGTTTCAAACGGCAAAATTACAAAAAAGTAAAAATAAGGAAGGTTCTTTCTTTGTAAAATCTACGATATTAAGGATAACTTTTTGGGGTATCAGTATCTGAAACTACGCGCCTTGCGGCGCTATCCCTCCCATCCCTAATAAGACGCTCTGAAAGACGTGAGTAAACTCCCATCTTCCAGAGCATCTTCTTAGTGACGGGCCCCTCCCGTTCAGAACTTCGTTCTAGACCTCCTCCTCGTTCGGTAGAGTAAGCGAGCTTTCTCTACTCTCTCTTCGTTCGTCGGTTCACAAGCCCACGGGCGGCCATGGTTTCCGATACCGATACCCCAAAAAGTTCTGTGCAATCAGGTTTATTTACACAATAGGAAACGCTTGGTTATAATTTTATTGAAACTTTCTTGCCGGAGTAGCTTACGGTTTTGGGCTCGCTCTGCTTTCCGTCCTTGATCAGGATTATGCGGAACTTGCGGTTCTGTATCATGCCATCAAATGAGCCTTGGCGGGCTCCGATGGTCAGGCTGTTCTTGCCGTTATAGCTGAATTCTATGGTTGAGCAGGCTCCGTTCTCGTAGTTGTAGTTGTCAAACTCATCCTCGTAGAGGCAGAATGTGCCGCCGGCTCCGGCATAGACGCGTATCTCCAGGTCATCCCAAGGCTTCTCTGTAGAGTACTGTACATCGGGGCCTATGGGCAGGATGGTGCCGGCCTTGACAAAGAGCGGGATGCTCTTGATGTTTACCTCACGCTCTATCTCCTGACCGCCATTATACAGCTTCATGGTCTCAAAGTCATACCACTTGGTACCTGCCGGCAGATAGACCTTGGTGCTCTTTGTTTCCAGAAAATCCACATCACCAATTCCGGCGCGGCTCTTGCTCTGTGCTCTCTCAGGTGTGTATTTGGCCTCAAGGACCGGAGCTACCAGCAGTGAGCGTCCAAACATGAACTCGTTGTTGATGTCCCACACCTTACGGTCATTTCTGAAATCCATCATCAGGGCGCGCTGATAGGTGCCGTTGTTGGCATTGACATCGTGAGCCACTGAGTAGATGTAGGGCAGAAGGCTGTAGCGCATCTTTACGGCACCCAGCAGGGCATCAAATACTGGCTCGCCGGCCTGGCCGTAGTAGTAGAGTTCACGCGGGACCTCGGTACCGTGGCTGCGCATCATGGGGCAGAACACGCCGTACTGCATCCAGCGTACGTAGAGCTCCTGATAGAGCGGGTTGCGGGTTGCGCTGCCGTCCTGTGAGCGCTCGTTATAGCTGTTGGCAAAGAATCCGCCCAGGTCACTGTTAAAATTGGGGTTGCCGGTCAGGGCAAAGTTAAGGCCTGCGGGAACCTGATTCCTGAGAGAATTCCAGTTGGACTGAACATCACCGGACCATGTGTTGGAGCCGTAGCGCTGCTGGCCTGCAAACACTGAACGGGTCAGTATAAGCACACGCTTGTCGGAGCCATTCTCCATGGCACGCTGGTTGTCATAGACACCGCCCACTGCCATAAGCGGGAATGCGTTACGAACCCTGCGCCAAGGACCCATTGCCGTGGGCAGGTCCAGGTCAGTCTCCTTAAAGTCCATGTGGTCAGGCTCGGTAGAGTCCATCCACCAGCCGTCAATGTTAAGGTCATACAGGCGTGTCAGGTGGTTCCAGTATATATCACGCGCCTCCTTGCTGTAGGGGTCATACGGACGTACTCCTGACGGATAGTCCCTGCGTGGAGGCCAGTCGGTAAGTCCGCTCTGCGGCCAGGTCTCTATATCGATGAGCAGGTTCTTGGGCTCCAGCTCGCGGTAGGGCTTGGTCATGGGACCGAACGATGACCAGATGGAAATCATCAGTTTGGCGTTCTGGTCATGGATATGCTTAATCCAGCGCTCGGGATTGCTGAACTCAGGTGCATTGAACTCCATGGCGTTCCACAGGTAGTTGCTGCCCCAGTACTGCCAGTCCTGGATCATCACGTCGATAGGCACTCCGATTGAGCGGTAGCGGTCCAGCACCTCGGTCAGTTCGGCCGATGACTTGTAACGCTCGCGGCTCTGCATGAATCCGTAGCTCCAGAGCGGCAGCATGGGTACTGTGCCGGTCAGTTGGCGGATACCGGCTATGACGCCGTCGGCATTACCGCCCCAGATAAAGTAGTAATCCACGCAGCCGGCGTTCTCAGAGGTAAAGTAGAACTTGCCATCCTCAATGCCCAGTGTGGTGGGAGAGTAGTTGTCCCAGAACAGGCCGTATCCCTTGATGGATTGGATTATGTTGCAGTAGTCATCGGTATTGCCCTGAATCATGCGGCGGTAGGTTCCGCTCTTGGCCATCTTGCCGTCCTGCTGTATTCCTATTCCGTAGAGAGGCTCATCGGCATCAAGGTTAAAACCCTGGTCAACGGGTATATCGGCATACTCGGGGCGTGTCATGGCCACGTTGCCGTGACCGTAACCGTTCTCGGCCAGCAGGACCTTACCCTTGCTGTCCATGAATGTGACATCGTTTCCCGATACCTTAACCGTCAGAGCCGGACTCTTATAAACCTGGGCTCCGTTCTTATCGACCGATTGGGAAACCTTGACCTGCTGCGGCTGCATCGTAACGGACAGACTCTGTTTCTTGTCAGGATTGTCAGGTCCGGTCTTGTAGATTCTTACTATGGACGGGCTGAAGAATGTAACCTTTGTGGTCCAGTCATCAGGCTCTTGTGCGCTGCAAACGGCGAACACACCGGTAAGCGCAATGCAAAGGGTCAGTAATCTTTTCATTATTTCAATTCAATTAAGTGATCAGCTTTTTCAAATACGGGTATGCAGTCCTTTGAAACCTCAACATCAACGTAAGTGCCTCCCTTATAGACATAAGGTTTGACCATGATGCCACGCTCTGATGCATTAACCAAGGCGTTGAATGAAACCCAATCCTGTCCGTCACCCGGCAGATATACGCGCATTGTCTTTATACCGGGCTCAGTTACAGGACATACCAGCAGTGACGGACCGAACATGAATTCCGTCTGCTGCTTGAGAGCCTCAGTATCATCGGGATAATCAAATACCAGCGGACGCATCATGGTGTAGTTCTCCTCAGTTACCTTTTTGGCGCACTCCAGGATGTAAGGCTGGAGTTTGTAGCGCAGGTCTATCTGCTTGCGGAATATCTGTTGTGTCTCCTCTGAGTAGTTCCAGGGCTCGGTGCGGCTCATATAACCGTGTACACGCATGAACGGCAGATATACGGCAGTCTGTATCCAACGCAGCATACGCTCCTGATAATCGGCATCGGTATATTGGTTGCCGGGACGGAAGAATCCGCCTGCATCGTATGTCCACCAGGGCTGTCCTGTGGCCATCAGGCTGAGTCCGCCTGCTATCTGACGACGCAGGGTCTCCCAGTCATTGCCTACATCGCCTGACCAGTTGATGGCGCCGTAGCGCTGTATTCCGGTAAATCCGCTGCGGGTCAGGATCATCGGGTCACGGTCGGGCTGATCTTTGATAAGTCCGTTGTAAACGGTGTGGTTAACCATGTTGGGGTAGGCGTTGCGGTAGAACTCACCGGGAATCTTACCGCCGGCCACCATACGGCCCTTAAGGTCATCGTTCTCAGGCTCGGTAGCATCCTGCCACCAGGCGTCTATGCCTGTGGGAAGCAGACGCTCGCTGAAGTTCTTCCAGTAGGCTGCGGCTGCATCGGGATTGAAGAAGTCTATCCAGTCAGTTCCCTTTATGTAATAGCCGGCGGCGTTCATCTGACGGCCCACCTCACTGTTCTTGTCTATCTTGGACCATACTGAGAGCATAAGTTTCATGTCCATGGCGTGAAGCTCGTCGGTCATAGCCTTGGGATCGGGGTACTTGCCCTCGTCAAACTGCATGGCGTTCCAGCCGTACTTGCCCCACCACTGCCAGTCCTGTACAATCACGCTGGTGCGGTAGCCCTCATCCTTGAGACGGTGGGCGTTCTCAAGCAGCTCTTTCTGGCTGTCATAGCGCTCACGGCAGTGAATGTAACCGAAAGCCCAGTCGGGCATCTGCGGAACCTTACCGGTCAGGTTGCGGTATGAACTTATTATCTCATCGGCAGTGCCGGCAAATACGGTGTAGTCAAGTGCCACGGCTACGGGCGAGCTGAATGTGGTGACATCGGTAACCTTGCGTACGCCAACCGACGGCTTGTCACCGCGTGATCCGCTTACAAACACCTTATGTGTACCCTTGTCCAGATGGGTTATGGCCGATGATGTAGGCGGCAGCCAGGTGTTGTTGGCGTTGATTATGGTGTCGCCGTCAATGGAGAGCAGATGCTTGCGGGCCATCGACTGGCCTACGTCCAGCAGGATGGAGTAGTCACCGCTCTCCTTTACCTCGATTTCACCGCTGAAATCGTTGAAAACGCGGCGTTCCCTGACGTTACCGGCAGTACCGGTGGCATTTACTGTCACAGCCGTACCGTCCGATCCGCCCTGCTGCAACTCAACCGTAAAGTCCGAGGGGTTGTAATCGGTCAGTCCGTAGTTGTTCCACAGGATTCCGTATCCCTTGTTGGAGATAATCATCGGTATTGAAATCTGGGTGTTCACCTGTGTAAGGCGGCGGGTCAGTCCGCGTATGTTCAGGTAGCCGTCCTGGAACTGGCCGGTACCAAAGAGGAACTCATCAGGGGCGGTCTTGAATGACTGGCTTACGGAGAGTGAATTCAGGTCACCCGTCTTGCCGGCCTGTATGGAACGGACATCCTCTGACAGGATAACCTTTCCTTTTGAGTCTAAGAATCTGATCTGTCCGGTACGGGTATTGACCACGGCACGCAAGCCGTCGCCATGTGCGCTGACGGTAACCTTATTGCCGGACTGGGAATAATTGCATGCGCGGTTTTCCTGTTTCTCTGTATAAATCAGGTTTTCCAGTTGTGGCAGTTCTATACCTTCGGGAATGTACTGTACACGGATGGCGTCATCGGCCATAGGGGTTACGTAGAGGGTTCCGTCGGGCATGCCAATTGACAGCATGTTGTCTTGTGACTTGATTGGAGCCTGGCTGCAGGCCGAAAGGGCTAAAGCAGAAAGCAAAACAAATAACGCGGTTTTTTTCATTATGTCTGATGGGTTTACTTGGTTAGTTCAACAAAAGTAGTGAATCAGTTTTACTTTTTACAATTAATAGGCAAAAACATCATATTTTTGCAGTCCCGAATAACCAAATATTCATACTTATCCGTTTTTTATGAAAAGGCAATTGCATATTCTCTTTACCGGACTGATTTCTTTCGCTATGGCATCAGTTACGATTCCAACATCAGGACAGCCCGTACAGCCTGCTCCGCCTTCTGTTCCCCAATCGGTAGTATTTGCCGGTCAAACCGTAAGACTGGACCGGGCCGACCTGAGGGAACGAATGGACCGTGAGCTTATAGCATTCACATATACGCACTCCACATCCACACTGATGATAAGGAGGGCCAACCGGTATTTTCCGCAGATAGAACCCATTCTGGAGCGTATGGGAGTGCCCGATGACCTTAAGTACCTGATGGTGATTGAGAGCAACCTGGACCCGCAGGCCCAGTCGGGTGCGGGCGCAGCCGGCCTATGGCAGTTTACCCAGTCCACCGGTCGTGCTTACGGACTAGAGGTGAATGCCAATATCGATGAGCGTTTCAATACCGAAAAGGCAACCGAGGCTGCATGCCGTTTCCTGAAGGAGGCATACAGCAAGTATGGCAACTGGATGACAGTAGCAGCCAGTTACAACGGCGGTCAGCAGGGCATGGACCGCCGCATAGAGGCACAGCATCAGAAAGATGCCATGGATATGTGGTTGGTCGAGGAGACCTCGCGCTACATGTTCCGCCTGCTGGCGGTCAAGATGATGTTTGAGGATCCCGCCCGGTTCGGATTCAGTTTCAGGCGCGAGGACCTCTATCCGTATATCCCCATCAAGGAGCAGGTCAAGATAACCGATCCTGTTGAGGATTTGGTGGATTTTGCCGAGAAACACGGTGTATCTTATGCCGATCTCAAGCGGGCCAACCTCTGGCTGCGTGAGTCCAAGCTAAACAACAAATCCCACCGCACCTACTACGTTGCCATTCCCGATGTAAAGGCGGAGCATTACGATCCTTCCAAGACCAAGGTTCACAGCCCCGCCTGGGTAAAATAGTACAAAAGGGGACAGTCCCCTTTTGTATCATTTTAAAGATTGAAGGCTTGCTTGATTTTGTCTACGTAGTCAAGTTTTTCCCAGGTGAATAGCTCCACCGTGACGGTCTTGGCCGGCATGTAGTGTGATGTAAAGACCTTGGTAACGGTCTGGGGCTCACGACCCATGTGTCCGTAGGCTGCAGTCTCGCTGTAGATGGGGTTGCGCAGCTTGAGACGGTTTTCAATGGCCTTGGGGCGCATATCGAAAATCTCATTCACCTTATCGGCTATCTGGGCATCGGTCAGTCTGACGTGGCTGGTGCCGTAGGTGTTTACAAATATGTTGATGGGCTTGGCCACGCCGATGGCGTATGATACCTGCACCAGCACCTCATCGGCCACACCTGCGGCAACCAGGTTCTTGGCTATGTGACGTGTTGCGTATGCGGCACTGCGGTCCACCTTGCTGGGGTCCTTGCCGCTGAATGCACCGCCGCCGTGGGCTCCCTTGCCTCCGTAGGTATCGACAATTATCTTACGGCCTGTAAGACCTGTGTCTCCGTGCGGTCCGCCAATCACGAACTTGCCGGTGGGATTGACAAAATACTTGATTTCACCGTTAAAAAGAGCCTTGACCTTGTCCGATGTAATGGTGCTGACTACACGCGGTATCAGAATGTTCTTAACATCGCTCTCAATCTGTGCCAGCATCTTGGCATCAGCCTCCAGCTGAGCCTCAACAGTATCTTTCTCAGGTGCAATGAACTCATCGTGCTGGGTTGAAACCACGATTGTATCTATGCGTACGGGCTTGCCGTTGTCATTGTACTCAACAGTCACCTGGCTCTTGGAGTCGGGACGCAGATAGGTCATCTGCTTGCCCTCGCGGCGGATATCGGCCAGAACACGCAGTATACGGTGTGACAGGGCAAGCGAAACCGGCATGTATTCATCGGTCTCGTTTGTGGCGTAACCGAACATCATACCCTGGTCACCGGCTCCCTGGTTCTCGGGGTCCTCGCGCTCCACGCCGCGGTTTATGTCGGCGCTCTGCTCGTGTATGGCGCTGAATACACCGCATGAGTCTCCGTCAAACTTGTACTCGGAGCGGGTATAGCCTATACGGTTAATCACTTGGCGGGCAATATCCTGCAAATCTACATATGCGCGGGATTTGACCTCACCTGCCAGCACCACCTGTCCGGTGGTGACAAGGGTCTCACATGCTACCTTTGAGTCTGGGTCAAAGGCCAGAAGTTCGTCAACGACGGCATCGGATATCTGGTCCGCTACCTTGTCAGGGTGTCCCTCGGACACCGATTCGGATGTGAATAGGTATGACATATATCAAAAAAAATAAAAGTCCCACTGTCTTGTGGACAATGGGACCGCAACGGTACTCATTCAAAGCGTGTTAAAAGATTGACTTTTAGCATTTTTTTGTGTGGTTGCAAGCTGTCCGGAACCATCAGTCCCGCAAATCTTTCCACATTGTCCGCTGCAAAGGTACTAATATAAATTGAGAATTGAGAATTGAGAATTGAGAATTTTTGGAGCAGTGAGAGGAGAGAAAGTTTACTTTCTATCCCGAATCGCGACAAAAATCATGGAACGAATTACATAATTGAAAATTGAGAATTGTACTTTTTGGGTAACTTAATCATCGTAGTCTTCGGCATAGTAGGTGTGGACCATTCGTCCGTCGGGGAAAACCCAGGAGGTGCTGAGGTAATCTGTTTCGTAGATGTCATTTTCCAGGGTCTGATAAGCGTCAGGCCTGACTGATGACATGCTTTCGGGTTCAATGGTGCCGCTACAGCCCACTCTAAGGTTTCTGGTTGATGTCTCAATTATGGCATTGCAATTATCACGGCTGTCAAAATATGGATTTTCACTGTCAACGGTAATGCGTGTCAGTTTGGGACAGTAATAGAACGGTTGCTGGGGGATAACATTATCCTCACCTCTGTCTTCCTGCCAGTATGATGAAGACAAGTATCTTACAGAACTTGAAATGAATACGGATTCCAAATCTGCGCAATCCCTGAATGACTGATAACCTAATCTCTCTACAGAATCAGGAATGACAATTGACTTTAATCCGCGTACGTGGGCAAAGGCATTACCGTCAATATACTTGACCGTTGAAGGTATGACGGTATTCCTGCAGCCTAATATCAGATTGTCATGTTCAGTTTCAATTATGGCATTGCAACCCTCACGGCTGTCATATACAGGATTTGCTGGGTCAACGGTTATTATTGCCAGTTCAGGACAATAATCGGATTTGTTGAAATCTGTCACGGTAGCGGAGAGATGCAACTCTTTCAGGTCCGGACATTTTTCAAAAGCATTATGTTCTACGGTAACCACGCCTTCAGGTATGTCAATCCTTTCAAGCCCTTCACAATACGCAAATGATTGGTAACCGATGATTGTGCATGATGCAGAAATCACTGTATTGCGGCATCCCTGTATAAGCGTACCGGGTCTCCGGCTCATGTATTGTCCCTCTTTAAGATAATCCAGTAAAACCTTGACTTCGGGATAGCGTATAACCCTGATGTCATTTCCGTTTGATATTATGGCATTGCACCCGGATGGGCTGGAATAACTGGGGTTGCCGCTTTTGACAGTGATGGAGCGGATACTGCCGCAACCGAAGAAAGGATTGTCATCCATGAGCGATACCGATGCCGGAATCTCAATCTTCTGCAACGGGCAGAAAGCAAATGCGCGGTCAAATATGTATTGTACCGATGACGGAATATCTATCCTTTTGAGTCCGGAAGCACCTGCAAATGCGTAGGGTCCTATAGCAACAATATCCTTGGGTATCCTTGTGCTGCGGCAGCCCTCCAGGAGCAGGTTGATATCGGTCTTGATTATGGCGTTGCAGTTCCTGCGGCTGTCAAACACCTTGTTGGCGGAATTGACTTTAATCGATTTGAGATACCTGCAGTCAAGAGTTATGTTCCGCCCCAAAGA
The DNA here is from genome assembly GCA_902802285.1 of uncultured Bacteroidales bacterium. Lineage (GTDB taxonomy): Bacteria > Bacteroidota > Bacteroidia > Bacteroidales > Bacteroidaceae > Colenecus. The sequence goes on along the minus strand of CADCLI010000001.1, from coordinate 50,453 downwards.
GGTCACAGAGGCCGGAATATCAAGTGATTTGAGACCGCTCCGGGTAAAAGCGGCTCTACCTATATGCTCAAGTGTTGCAGGCAGTTCTATGCTTTCAAGACTGCTGCAGTATGCAAAAGCGTTATCCTGGATGGCAGTCAGGCCATTGTCAAGTATAACTCTCTTGAGTCCCGAACATTCGGAGAAAGCATCTTGTCCGATTATCCTCACCGAACCCGGTACGGAAACTGACTCTATAGCGGAATTTGAACTGAAAGCATTGTCTGCAATCTCGGTGACGGTATATGTCTTTCCGTTGTAATCAAAAGATTGAGGTATGGCGACTTTTGCAGGGGCGTTATCCCATACATGGTAAAGAATAGCCTCCTTTCCGCGCAGCTGGAAATGCATGAATCCGTTTATGCTGTCAGCATAAGTGAATCTGACGGATGCAGTCCCGTCAAGCGCCCTGTCTCCTTTCCTTATAATGTTGTCCAGGTTTATCTCTTCCAGATTGGTGCAATTGTAAAAAGCATAATCTTCAATCGTGTTTACCGATTGAGGCAGTTTTATCGATGTGATCTTCTGGTTTGATAAGAAAGCGTTCTGCCCTATAGTGGTCACCCCGTCAGGTATTACGGTGTTGGCACTTCCCATTACCAGTTTTCCGGTTGCAGTCTCGATAACGGCATTGCAGTCATTACGGCTGTCATAAGTCCTGTTGGACGGACTGACCTTTATTTCCGATATATTGGGGCAGCCCATGAAAGCATTGGGAGACAACTCTTTAAGGCCTGCACCTATTTTTATCTTCTCCAGATTGGTGCAGTATGAGAATGCACCTGTCATTATTGTAGTCACACCATCGGGGATTGTGAGCTCCGTCAGGCCGTCCTGTTTCATGAATGCGTTTTCGGCAATAGACCTGACAGATTCAGGAATGGTGGTTGACTTACATGCAATCAGCAATAGGTTGGTGGCCTTCCATATTATGGCATTACAACCCTCACGGCTGTCATAGACCGGATTGGCGGGGTCAACCACAATCCTGTTCAGGTCCTTGATGTAATTTGGAGCGTTAACAGATCGGGCATCAAACGGATTCTGAAATATGTATGGGCCTATTTCTCTGACCGATGCCGGAATATTCAGTTCCTTGAGATGACCGCCGGTGAAAGCGTAATTCGATATGGACCTGACAGTGTTGGGAATGACGGTATTGCTGCAGCCCAGAATCAGCCTGTCTGTGGCAGTCTCTATAATTGCATTGCAATCCTCACGACTGTCATATACAGGATTGCCCTCCTCAACTATGATTGATTCCAGATTCAGTTGATAGTTATTCTGATTATTCTGTATTTGTGTGACGGTTGCCGGGATGAACAGGTGTCTCAGATTGGGACATCTGCGAGGTATATCTACAGATGTTGCTCCCGGACCGTAAATAACCGTTTCCAGTGAGTCGCATTCCGTGAACGCGTAAGAAAGCAATTCAATACTTCCGTTTATTGTGAGGCTTTTTATACCTGTGTGCTGAAAGCAACCGTAATCAAGCTTCTGTACCGTACCCGGAATTACGATTGACTGTAGTGAAGTGCATTCCGTGAATGCACGGTTTCCTATAGTGGTGACACTGGCCGGAATTCCAATTGTTTTCAGCTTGGTGTTTCCTGCAAAAGCCGATTCGCCTATGGCTGTAACTGTTGGCGGTATTACGGTTTTTGAGGATCCGTAAAGCAGGGTGTTGGATGCGGTTTCAATAATGGCGTTGCAGTCCAGACGGCTGTCATAGTACGGGTTTCCTTCCTGTACGGTTATGGATTCAAGTCCTGTACCCGCAAATGCCGCGTATCCTATCTGTCTTACAGAGGCCGGAATGGATATTGACTTCAGATTGCGACACTCTACAAAAGCTCTATCTCCGATACTTCTGACCGATGCAGGGATTACAATCCGTTCAAGTCCCGTACAACTGTAAAAAGAACCCTCCTCAATCTCCTTGACCGTGGATGGAATGGTCACAGACTTTATCTTCTCATCATGCTGGAATGCCATGCTTCCGATTGAGGTGACCGGATACTTTACATTCTTGTAGATGATAGTGTCGGGAATCACTATTTCAGCGGGATAGTCGTGCTTAGTCTTGCGGCTTACCACACGCACCTGATTGCCTTTGAACTTATACCAAAGGCCGTCAATACGGACATAGTTGTCAACTTCAAGGACCTCACTGAGGTCATCGTCATAAACTCTCTCGGCAAACGCGTTCATTGCAAATAGCAACAGGACCGGAATGTAGGCAAGTTTCAAAAGGCTAGTTCTTGCGGAATTTTTTTTGTTGATCATATCGATTCTTCCTTCTAAGGTACTTTTTCTGAATGTATTGGCGGCTCTGAATTCCGTCTTGTCGGTAGCGCAGTCCAGCATCAGGTACTGGTACTGCTTGCGGTCAACCCCCTTTTGGAGCACGTCGGCATCGGCCTGGAACTCATGAATAGAGTAGAGGTCCCGGCGGAAAAGAAGCATGACGGGGTTGAACCACTGCAGGGCGGACAGAACATCGGTCCAGAGCAGTTCCTGTGAGTGATGATGCGCCAGATGTGCCTTCTCATGGTCCAGGATAGGAGTCTGTCCGGAGGCTTTACCCTCCCGCGGCAATACTATGTATCTCATCCAGCTGAAAGGATGTACTGACTGTCTGGTCTGAACAAGCGTGAAATCACTGTTCTTTTCAACCACATCGGCTTTCTGTATTATTCCAATGACTTTAGTGGTGCTTAGGATACGATACACCAGCACAATCAGTAGCCCAAGTAAATATACTCCTGCCAGTACTTTCAGCCAGTCAATCCGTATGGTTTTACGTGGTGCAACCGCCGGTTCGGGGTTATAGTCCCGGCCGGTAACCTCAATCACCTGCGTAAGGTTCTGCCTGTGGTCTGCTTGAGCCGTCTCATCCATTGGGGCCGATGAATATACGCTTCCGCTGGTGATGACCGGCTGGTAAGGCAGGGCGACCTGCTCCTGAACGTGTCTTTCATTCACAATCCCGGTTCTTCTGACAGGCACTCCATCCTTGTGTACAGTTATGACCACGAACGGCAGGATATAGGAAAGTACCAGCGATGAAACCAGAACAATTCTGTTCACCCTGTGGAAAGTATCGTGCCGCAGCAGAAGGTGGTAAAGGACTATGAAAACAGCCGACAGGATGGCCACCTTCATTATATATATAAGGAAAGCAGTCATTGGCCGTTCTCAATCTTGTCAATAATGCGTTTAAGGTCATCGACAGATAGTTTCTCGTTCTTGACGAATCCCATTACCACGCTTGAATATGAACTGTCCAGGTATTGGTCAATAAGACCGTGTATGCCGCTGTTGCAGTATTCGCTGGCACTTACAACCGGATAGTAGCGGTAATTGCTCCCGAATGCCTCCCGGTCCAGGAAACCGTCCACCTGGAGCGTATGGACCTGAGTTGAAAGGGTACTGAAGTTAGGCTCCTTTTCATAGCATCCCTGAAGCTCCCTTATAAACATGGGTCCCCTGTTCCAGAAGAACTCCATTATCTCCTTCTCTTTCTTGGTCAACTGCCTCATTTCAATGAATTTTGAAAGGTTTTCGCGGCAAATCTAAATAAATTAGATGTAACCGCAAAACTTTTAGATGTTTTTTACGCGGCTCACCTTAGGGAGAGAAATGGCCGTACCTGCGTTCTGACTCCCTAAGGTCAGGGGGTTGCCCGGGGAAAAGTGTATTTCAGGCTCACCTTAGGGAGAGAAATGGCTCTACCTATATTCTGACTCCCTAAGGTCAGATGGGGGTAAAGAAAAGGGGCGGAAGAACCGCCCCCTTATTTTTACAGTGCGCCGTACTTGCGGCCGTAGTCAAGCTGCTGCTTAAGGTAGTCGTCATTGTAGACAACCTTGTAGTCAACAATCTTGCCACCCTTCTCAACCGGAACAATGTCAGGGTTGATGAAACCGCCGTAGGGCTTCAGGTTCAGGGCCTCATAACGCTGCTTGACCTCCTTGTGCAGGGTGGGGTCAATGTTGACGGCGTAGGTCTCAATCAGATATTTGCCGGCCTCGTAGTCACCCTCGGACTTGATGCGCTGGATCTCGGCCAGCAGCTGGGCAAAGAGATTACGCAGTTTCTCGTAGTCGTTGACCACAAAGTAGGTCTTGCCGTCACGAACCTTCTTCTCTATCACATTGTCCTTACGGCCCTTCTCATAGCACCACTCGGCAATGAGCTTGCGGTTCTGCATGTGGGCCTCGGTGTTGGGACGTCCCAGCTCCACGCGAGTGAACTGCACCATCAGACCGTTGCGGATATAGTTGGCATACTCGGCCTTGTAGGCATCCTTGTTGGGCATGATACCCAGCTCAACCATCTTGGGATCGGCTGTGAAATAGAGACCGAAGAGGTCGGCGCGTGCCTCCTCCAGGGCCGATGCATACTCACCCATAGCGGTGGTTGATACACCGGGCAGCAGCTGGCCGCTTCCGTGACCCAGGCACTCATGAAGGTCGGTATGAATCTCATCGGCCCAAGAACCCCACTCGCGGTAGAATGCCTTCTCGGCCTCATCCCATGCAAACTCATCCAGAGTGCTGGTGGGAGATTCCTGTGCGGCGTAATCATATGCGTGTGTGATGTTGGCAATGGTCACGCTCTTGCTGCCGTACATCTTACGGATCCAGTCGGCGTTGGGCAGGTTGATGCCTATAGGAGTTGAAGGATATGAGTCACCTGCCAGGCAGACTGCGTTGATGACCTTGGCCGATATGCCCTTGCACTCCTTCTTCTTAAAGCGGGGGTCAACCGGCGAGTGGTCCTCAAACCACTGTGCGTTGGCACTCAGTATGGTGGAGCGCTCGGATGCCTTGTGGTCCTTGATGTTCACGTAGCCTTCCCACGCACCCTTGCGGCCAAGCGGGTCGTTGTAATCCTCTATGAATCCGTTGATGAAATCAACAGTTCCTATAGTATCCTTTACCCATTCGATGTTGAACTCATCCCAGATCTTGAGGTCACCGGTCTCATAGTACTTTATGAGCAGTCCCAGAGCACGTTTCTGGATATCGTTCTCAGCACAGGCGGCTGCCAGCTTGAGCTCCTCGCAGATCTTCTTGATGGCAGGTCCGTACATGCCGTCAATCTTCCAGGGAATCTCAACTATGTTTCCGTCCTTATCCTTGGTAACCTTGGTGTTCAGACCGTAGGCAATGGGAGTCTCATCGGTCTTATCCTCGATGGATGCGTAGTATTTCTCTACCTCATCGCGGGTAACGCCCTCATAGAAGTTACCTGCTGACAGGACTACGATATCACCGTCGGTGCTGGTTGAGCGGCGCTGCTGCAGGGTGTTGGGGTTGTAGATCACATCCAGCAACTCGGCGCACTTGCTGCCGTCGCCCACAGCCTCCATGAGAGACTGGAAATATGCCTTGGGGCACTCGGGGAAGAACTTGTCCTCGGCATAGTGGTGATGTATGCCGTTGGCAAAGAAAAGACGCTTGGCATATACGGTAAACTGATCGAACTCCTTTGTGGTGCGGTCACCCTTGTAGTTGTTAAGTATATTCTCAACAGTGTGACGTATGGGCAGGTTCCACTTGCAGTTCTGGTCCCAGTGGATGTCGCGTCCCCACTTGGCAGCCTCGGCCAGATGGTATGCGTACTCTTTCTGCTGCAGGGTCAGTTCCTCCCATCCGGGAATCTGGTAACGCATCACCTTAAGGTCGGCAAACTCATCAAGCAGATACTTGAAATCACTCTTTTTCTGTCCGCAGCCGGCTGTTATGGCCAGCACACCAGTCATCATCATAACTTTAAAGATTGTTTTCATCGTTTATTATTTTGTTTGTTTGTTCAGTCCTTTTTTGTCTTGACTCCCGCCAGTATCACGCCGCCCAGAATCATGGCCGATCCTATTGCGGCGGTAACGGTCATGCTCTCTCCCAGAATGATAATGGCGGCAATGAGTGTGATAACAGGATTCAAATATACATAATTTGTGGAAGTTACGTTCCCGATTGCTGCCATAACCCTGTTCCAGCCTATAAAACAGAACAATGAGGCCAATACGGACAGGAACAGCAGATTACCCCAGACCTGGATGGCGCTGAATTGTACGTCCGGAAGATTTGAGTTGTCGCTCAAAAGTATTACCGGGATGATGGTAATGAGTCCGTAGAAGAACACTTTCCTGGTGGCAAAGAACGTTCCGTAGCGCAATGTCATCTGGCTCATGAATTGGCTGTAGAGAGCCCAGCACAGGGCTGCTCCGAATGCCAGCAGGTCTCCCTTGGGCGATATGTGCAGTGTGTATCCGTTAAATACCACCAGGAACATACCGGTAAGCGCCATGACAGTGCCGCCAATGAGCGGGAACCCCAACCTTACATCCTCAAGCCCGTCTATCAGCGGCCCCTTGAACAGACGTTTAAGGAGCAGAGTCATGAGCAGTGTCAGTAGTGGTGCAATACATACTATGAATGCGGCGTTCGATGCCTGGGTGTGGGCCAGAGCCGTGTTCTCGGTAAGGAAATAGAGAGATCCGCCTGTTACACCCAGAAATACCATCATCAACTCTTCCTTCAGGTTGCAGGTAAACAGAACCTTGTCCCTGCCGCCTTTGATAAGGCAGACTATCCATATTCCGATATAGGCAATAGTGAATCGGATGGTAAATATCTGAGCGGGAGTAAGGCCTGAGTTAATCAGAACCTTGGTTGAGATGAACGTTACACCCCAGACCGTAACTATCAGGGTGGCCAACAGATGATAGAATAGCAGACCTTGTCTTTTCATCAATAACAATTGTCAGTCAATCGTTATTTCCTTTCTGGGAATGTACGTTTCGGGATTGTAGTAAGCTATGTTTGTTCCTTCGTTCTCAAAGGCAAAAGGAACGTTCATCAGATTGTCAAGTGCGTTCAATACGTTCTGACGCTTATCGGGTTCCACATAGAAAAGCAGGAAACCGCCTCCGCCTGCACCCAGCAGTTTGCCTCCCAATGCGCCGGCTTTGATACCTTTATCGTAAATTTCATCGATAAAACTGTTGCTTACCTTGCCTCCGGTGGCGCGTTTCAGTCTCCAGGTATGGTCAAGCAACCGCCCGAAATCATTAAAATCAGAGTGCTTGTTCTCAAGGATAGCCTGTGCTTCATCTACAAGCTGAAGCATCTCCTTGAACTGTGCTATCTTGTCCTGCTGTCTGGACATGGTGTCCTTCTGGACTTCGGCCGAATAGCGGGAGATACCGGTGTAGAATAGCAGAAGGCTCTCGTTTAGCAAAGCCTTGCGCTCCGGATGTATGATGATGGGAGTGACTTTGAACTGGTTGTCGGCAAAATCAATGCGGTTCAATCCTCCGAATGCGGCAGCAATCTGGTCTTGCCAACCGCCGCTCTCCTTGCAGAGTTCACGCTCCAGATAGATGGCATCCTGGGCAAGCTTGCGTTTGCCTACCATCTTGCCTTTAAGGGCATAGAAAGCGTTTAGCATACCCACGGCAAAGGTGCTGCTGGAACCAAGGCCTGTGCGGGCAGGCAGGTCTCCCTCATAAGACAGACGTATCTCATGAATATCCAGCATACGCATTGCCTCGCGGATAGCGGGGTGTTGTATCTCATCAATAGTGTTCACCCTTTCCATCTTACTGTAGACCAACTCCGAATAATATGGCCTGAATGGCGGCAGGTGACGAACTACCAGATAGCAGTATTTGTCAAATGTCGTGGAAATGACAGCTCCGCCATGTTCGTTAAAGAAAGACGGCATATCTGTTCCTCCTCCAAAGAACGATATACGGAAGGGGGTCTTTGTTATTATCATAAATAGTGGAGTATGAATTCAGTGTGCAAAATAACAAAAATCTGTGCGATTATCTTTCAAGAACGTTCCTGAAAGAGTCAACAACCCTGTCGGCAGAGTATTTCTCCAGAAATATCCGGCGTGAATAGCTGTTGAACCTGGGGCGCGGATTGTCTATGAAGGAGCGGATGGCCTGAATGAATTCCTGTGCGGTGTTACACTTAGCGCCCATACGCTCATAATCCAGTTCATACCCCTCAAGAGCCTCATCGGTTGCTATTATGTTCTTGCCGTACATAAGGCTCTCGCAGGTCTTTACCTTCATGCCGCTGCCCTTGAAAATGGGCAGGACCATGATATCGGCCTCCTCAAAATAGGGCTTAAGGTCTGGCGCATCACTTATAACCTCCACTTCATCGGGGATCTTATAGTTCTCCCTGATTCGGGACATACCCTTTCCAACTATCCTCATGCGTATATCAACATGCGGCAACACGTTTTGGGCAAACCATTCGATGCCTTCACAGTTAGGTCCGAAATACGCCCCAAGTATCAGGCAGAGCGGCCTCTTGGATGTCATGCCTTGAGGATAAGAGTCCTGATTGTATTTGTCGGTGAAGGCCACCGGTACCAGAGCATCTGTCTTACGTGAATACATACTCTCAATCACACCCGCATCACGCGCATTCAGAGCGATTATGCGGTCAGCATAACGGCAACTCCATCCGTCATTCTTCGATGCACAGCGGGTTACTATAAAGCTGCCCGGACGGTGTCCCAACTTAGCCTGGAAATAGAGCTTTTCAACGTTATGGAAGAATGCTATGACACGACCTTTGTATCCGCTTCCTTTGAGTTTCTTTGCTATGATGCCGAACACGCTGCGGTCTATGAATACATAGTCATAGCTCCCGGCCATAGTCACTATTTCTTTGACCCTTTTGGGAGTGATACCGAAAAAGTAACCGAATGGAAACCAGAATGCCCCTTGGATATAGTCCGAAAGGGTGCGCTTGCGGTTCTCATCGTGAATGTAGTATGTAGTGACGTTCTCAGAGCCAAGCAGTCCGGAAAGGACTGTCCAGTTTTTCTGAGAAACCTGCTCTCCGCCCTCCAAGACGTTCGCGGTCTTCTTGTATCTTATGAACAGCAGTTTTTTCATCGGAACAGTTTAAGATAAAGGGTTCGCATTATTGCGTTGACACCTCTGTTGAACAATTCAAACCATGCAGGCCATCTTTTGTGATGCCTGTGCCAGTATTTCATGGCATTGCATCTGATTATCTTGTTTTCGGGATAGAGCTTTATCTCACCCAGTTCAAAACGCTGACAAACCTTTTGGTATCTTTCCTCCAACTGGGCAAAATGCTCAGGGTTGAATTCATTACGGTTTATATCAAACAGATGGCTTTTGCAGATCAGTCTGAGTCTGTTCAGATAATACTGACGCAAGAATGCCTGTCTGTCACTGTCCAGATTATCAAGTCCCCGGTTTTCAAGGAAAGCCAATATCTTCTCAGTTATCTTTTCCTGTTGTGCAATGCTCTTGTTCAGGACCTTGGGATCCATGGTCTGTCCTTCACGGTCCATGTTGTACTGATAGAGGTCTATGTCAAAGAACACCACATCCTTTGCATAGAACATAGGATAAGTATCCCATTCAAGATCTGTATATGATATACCTTCTGTCTGCACATAGCCGTTCTCCCTTAACAAGTCGGTCCTGTATGTAATGGCGTGCATCATGAAGAAACGTATATACCCACCGCCAAGAACATGACTCAGGTCATACACTTTACCGTATTCATAAGGCTCCTTGCCGTAAAGATTATATTTGGCCAGTTCCTTCTTTCCGCCCGGATGTATTATGGTAAAGTGAGTCACTATGAAATCAGCATCCACCTTTTGGAGTGAGTCAAGGTACTGTACAAGTGAATCGGATTTGAACCAGTCATCCGAATCCAGCACCTTAACGTATTTTCCCTTTGCTACGGGCAGGGCGGCATTGATTGTCGATCCGTAGTTGCCGTTAGGCTTGTCTATAACGGTAACGGTATCGGGGAACCGCTCTCTGTAACTGTTGGCAATGGCCAGCGAACCATCCTTGCTTCCGTCATTTACGACGATTGCTTCCAACCGTTCCAATGCATCGGGAACAAGCAGTGAGTCCAGACAACGTGGGAGCAGAGCTTCCATGTTGTAAGTGGGAATGATTATTGATAAGAGTTTGCTCATAGTTCTATTTGTTATTGTTTCGTCCGCCTGTCAAGACTCCTGCTATTGACGGACAGTATCGGTCCAAAATCAAATACATGAAATGACAGATCAGGAAAATCACAACGGTTCCTATTACAAACAGCAAAGTCATGACTATTCCTGTTTGTTGCGGTGGTAGCATAACCAGCCACATTACCGCACTTGCCACAATCACCATGTGTGAGCAATATACAAAGAAACTGCTGTTTTTTAGTTGTGTATTTACCCGTATTTTTTGTGTTTCAATCAAAGATGAGACGGAATTGAAACAGAAAACCAATTCTATTATGATAAAAAACCGTATGGCCGAATTGAAAAGATATCTGTGATTGTCCCAAAGAAACGGAATAATAAACAATCCCATTACAAACAGTACTGCAGAGGGTATCCTGAACTTTCGGAATGATTCGATAAAGCTTTTTCCTTTGATTGAGAACAGTGCGCCCCATGAAAAGAAGAAGGTAGCCTTGATTCCGAATCCCGAGACAGGAAACCAAATGTCAATCATGAACAGTACTGCCAGAACGGCGATGAATACCTTGCAAGCCATGACCGGCCTCAGCCAGTCAATGGTTTCAGACTCTATTTTGGTCCAGTCTCTGCTCATATTTCCATTCCCAGTACTTTCTCAACGATCTGGTGCATATCGTAATACTTATACTCCGCAAGACGGCCGCCAAATATTACGTTCTTTTCTTTTGCGGCCAGTTGGGCGTACCTGGCAAACACATCATTGTTTCGGTCATTGTTTATGGGATAATAGGGTGCAGCACCTTTCTCCCATTTACGTGAATACTCGTATGTTATGACTGTATCGGGTTGCCTGCCGAATTCAAAGTGTTTGTGCTCTATGCACCGTGTGTAAGGAATCTCAGCCTCGGTATAGTTGACAACGGCATTGCCTTGGAAATCCTTGACACCTTCCAATACCTTATGCTCAAAACATAGCGAACGGAAATCAAGTTCACCAAATCGGTAGTTGAAGAAAGCATCGATCTGACCAGTATAGACTATCTTATCGGCCAAGCCGTCAAAATACTCCCTGTTCTCAAAATACTCCGTTTCCAACCTGACCTCACAACCTTGTAACAGTTTCTCAAAGATTTTAGTGTAACCGCCTATGGGAATACCCTGAAAGGTGTCGTTGAAATAGTTGTTGTTGAACTCGAATCTGAAAGGCAGTCTACGGATGACGAATGCTGGTATCTCTGTGGCTTTCATTCCCCATTGCTTCTCGGAGTAACCCTTGACAAGTGTCTCATATATATCACGTCCGGCCAGTTTGAGCGCCTGTTCCTCTAGGTTAGCAGGCTCCTCTATGTCAGCATATTCGGCCCTTTGGCTTTCAATGATTGCCTTGGCCTCATCTGGATTGTTAACACCCCACAGCTGGTGGAAAGTGTTCATGTTGAAAGGCAGGTTGTAACGCTTACCCTTGTAACAGGCAATAGGGGAGTTTATGAAATTATTGAACGGAACCAGACCGTTCATGAAATCCCACACCTGTTTGTTTGATGTATGAAATATATGAGGACCGTATTTGTGAACATTAATACCGTTAATCTGTTCAGTGTAGCATCCTCCTCCGATATGCGGGTTGCGGTCAATTACAAGACATTTTTTACCGGCCTTGCGTGCGCGGAATGCAAACATGCTGCCAAAGAGGCCGGCTCCTATTATCAGATAGTCGTATTGCTTCATAACAGAGAAGTTTTAATCAAGATTTACGTAATTATCTGTAATATCCGTGCTTATGAATTTGGCGTGAATCCGTTGTTTTTCGACAGGAGGGATGGTCATGTAGTCTCCGTATATGTTTTTGAGTCTTGCTTCCGGAACTTTTGGAGCATTGAACATATGTCCTTCAAACTCTATCTGACTTACCGGTAACATGTCGGTCCTCAGGGTAGGATATCCGTAGGTCACCCGTTCTATCTTGACAAATTCACGGTCTGTCTTTTTCAAAGCGCAGATAACAATCCACAGACCTTTAAAAAAGAGATATGAAATTGGAAAGCAAAAGTATGAGACGATATTCTTGAAATTCAGTTTTATGTTATAATGAAAAAAGCCAAAAGCCTTGCTTATGCGTTTTCTTATGAAGTTCAGGAATCGTGGAGAAACAGTGGGATATGGTTCTTCGGCAAAAACATCAATTGAAATGCCTTTATGGTAACTTTTTGAAAAATCGTCAAAATCGTTAATGAACAACGTTCCGTCCATGCGTACTTTGAAAAGACCTTTACCCATGTTGGAACCTGGATCTGTCTTTTCTGTCTGCAAAAAGAATCCTTTTTTTAGTTTTGATTGACCTATCCGGATAAATTCATTGAAATCATCGATAGGCATGGTTATATCTATGTCATCATCCCATGGCACGAATCCTTTGTGACGTATAGCCCCTAAAAGAGTTCCGAAATCCATCCAATAAGTCAGGTTGTTCTCCCTGCACACCCTATCTATTTCCATGAGAATATCAAGCGAAGCCAATTGGGCTTTGCGTAAAGGTGAACCTTCCTTGTTGTAAACAGAAATATCTTGCATTCAAAAAGTTTTTATATCCAAAGTTATAAATAATAGTTTATCGCCGGAATCGACGTATCACTTTTTTGACGTCACAGAGGAATATGGCCAGGCGATAGGAACAATTAATTGATATCCAGGTCACAAGTTTGATAGAAAAAGCCTTATTCTTGTAATCCCAGTATTTTACTCGCGACAGGAAAGAGTACTTTTCTAGGTATTGGGCTTTTGTGAATTCCTTGGATTGCACAGCCATATAAGCAACCTCAAGGTATTTATTGTCAATACCATTCTGAAATTTATCAGGCAGAAGAGTGTTGAGTGCAATCAGGAACTTTTCTCTGGTTTGTATTTTTTTGAGCGAATAGCCATGTGCGGCAGAATCCGGATTGGCTGAAACATCATAGTGATAAAGTGCTTTCGGTAAGTAAGAGACAGATGCTCCTTGCCATATTAGTTGCAGATTAAATAACTGGTCTTCACCATAATTCAATTCTTTCATAAACGAAATGTTTTGTTCCAGATAAGTCTTTCGTTTAAGGAGTTTGTTGCAAGGTCCATCATTTAATTTGCATAACAGGTCGTTTATAATTGAATCCCTGTCTAATGAAGAAGGCTCTTGCTTCTTGTAAATGGTTCTTTTCCGGTCCTCTACAAAAAAATCACATATGACCATATCGGCATCAGTTTCAACGGCCTTGTCATAGAGCTCCTTCAAATAATCCGGCTCCACCCAGTCATCGGCATCTGCATGAATGGTATACTCTCCACTGGCATGCTCTATTCCGAATTGTCGTGTAGAGCCGATACCTTCATTGGGCTTGTGGAAAGCCTTGAACCTGGAGTCCGATGCGGCATAACGGTCACACACTGAACCAGAGCCATCTGTGCTGCCGTCATCTATCAGCAAAGCCTCAAATTCCTGCATGGTTTGTGCCTTAAGGCTGTCCAGTAACCGGGGCAGGGTCTTCTGGGCGTTGTAGATGGCTACGATTACTGAAATAATGGGCTTTTGCATTTTCTATTTGTTGTTGAGATTAATAGAAAGCGGTTTTATGAGAATAGCTAAAAGCATAGTTACAGCCAAACAGCTTAAAACATAAATATAATGGTGCAATCTTACAAAATCTGGGAATAGGCTTGAAAGAGCTATCATAGGAATCCTCTGGTACACGTATATTTGGAATAAATTATTGCCGCACCATGTCAGAAAAGCATTTTTTACGACAAATTTATAAGAAATGACGAAAACAAGATATGCGAAAGTTATAGCGCATGCCAAATAAGTGGGCGTTGAATTCCTGTAATGAAAGAGCAAAACAAATAACAGTGTTAGTCCTGAAAGGCATAAAATGTAACGCTGTTCCAAAAAAGGCATAATGTTTTTCTTGTAAAGTGAAATCATCATTCCTGCAGGATATGACATAATAATATTGTACCACCAGTTTTCTTTAAATTCGTGAAGCAAGCAAATATATACGCCGAGTAATAATAGAGTGGCAAGAAAAGCTATCCTTTTCTCCTTAAACAGCAGGAAGGATATATAAGTAGAAATGTAGCAGCAAATAATAGCAAAGATGTACCAGTTACTTTGGCCGACACTTTCCCATGCTATAAGGGATAATAGATATTGTCTAAAAGGATAATGAATGCCCAATAATGAGTTCATTAAAAGAAAGACTAATATGGCAATAGAATAGTTTATAAAAGTTGAAAGGACTCTTTTTACCGGTATGGCTCGTATATAGCTGTCGCCTTTTCTTTGTATTGATTCCATCACTCCATAACCTGAATAAAACAGGAACATAACAACCATCAGTTGTCCTATTTTTTTTATGACGTTATTGGCAGGTATATCCCAAACAGGAGAGAAACTGACCCCTGATGAAGTAAGATAAGGTAATATATGACTGTAAAAAACAATGATAATGAAAAAGCCTTTAATTGCATCAGTGTGCTCTTTTTTAAGACACACTTCCTGGTCATCGGCTTTTTTCAAGCCGATACAGGTTAATGCAAGTAATATGAGCAGTATTATTATCATTTCAGTTCGGGATATATTTTAACTAGGATCCTGCAGAGCCATCCAGGACAATACTGGTTAGATGCTATTATTGAGGCCATCTCATTCAATGCTTTTAAATTGAAAGCATAACACAGTAGGAGATAAACCGTTGGGCAAATAATAATGCACAAGCCCAGGACAATCCAACTATTATTGAGTAAATGGTCCATTCCAAGGGCAATTGCCATTATGACAAGTGAGCAGATAAAGTATGGGAATAAATCCTTGATTTGGCTCAGCAAACCATAATTCAAGAGTTTCTTTGTGTTCCTTGTATTGAGAATCAGAGCAATAATTGCATAAATGACCTGACTACAGCAGATAGCTTTTATTCCATATCGTGCCGCTATAAATAGCATCGTAATAGCAATTGTTTTTTTAATGATTTCCAGACGCAAAACCACATTAGACTTGCCTTTAACGTAAAGCAGGTTCAAATTAACAATGGTAATACCGTCACACAGATATGCAAATATCAGAATCTGTATAAAGGGTACACAACCCAACCATTTCTCGGTAATAAGCGACAATATTAGCGGTCTGGCCATCCCGCATACTCCAAGAGCAATAGGAAAGACAATAAAAGCGACCATACCTATGAATTTTCTGTATGCTCCCATCAGTTGGTCATCTTCATTTTGAACTCGACTAAGAACGGGGAAGGAAACTCTGGTCATTGCTGATGTGAGATATGTACTTACCATTTGTGAAAACAGACCGGCTTTAGTGTACAAACCCAATTCCGCCTTTGTGTATTTCTTGCCAATAACAATGTTATAAAGATATGTGTATGCAGTACTTATGATTTGCGCCACCAATAGTTTGGATCCAAAAGAGAACAACGACTTGAAAGATTCCCGTGAAAAAGTAAGCGAAGGCTTCCATTTGACAAATACAAAACTAAGCACAGCCGTAAGAGCTGCGGCTACGTTTGATTGTGCTACGATTGCCCATACTCCGCAACCCTTCAATGCACATATAATACCTGTTATGCCTGAGGTAATGGCCGAAATCAATGATATCTTTAGTTGTGTCCTGAAGTTTATGTCAATAACCAGTTTGACTTTGTTTACGCCGGCAAGCGATGATAACACAAGGTTGAGGCCGTAAATCTTTATGATGGGTATGAGTATTTCTTCATTGTAGAAAGACGCAATAATCGGAGCTGCAAAAAACAGGATTAAATATGAAAGAAAACCTATTGAGACATTTATCCAGAAAACTGTAGAAAAATCGGTTTCAGTTCGGGTCTCTTTCTGGATTAAAGCATTGGCAAAACCACCGTCAATAAAAACCTGTCCAAGAGCCATGAAAATGGCAATCATTCCTATTAATCCGTATTCGCCTGGAGAAAGGATGCGGGCCATGAATAGGGTTATAAGGAAAGAAACCCCCTGTGTGGAATATCTTTCAAGGAAACTCCACCATACACCTCTTACGGTTTGCGATTTCAGGTTTTCTGCCATTTATTCAAATATTTTACAAAGTTCCTTATATATGGTTCCGGCAACTGTTTCATTGCCTTTGGGCCTTAATTGTTCTTTAATCAATTTTGTTCTTTCATCAGCCAAAGGATCTATACCCTTAATGACATTGTCGATGAAATTTTTTATGTCTGAGATAGAGGAGCCATGATAATGTACCTTGAAACATTCATTTGCAAACTGATTGAATGATTCCATTCTTTCTTCTTTTGTCAAATACATTACAGGCTTGTTTACATACAGATATTCAGCAGTAAAAGCACTACAATCATGAATCATGGCATCAGAAGACATGAATAGGTCAACGTAGTTACCTTCTGCAGAATTGCAGTTTGGTAATGATTTCCATGCGTCAAAGTAGGAATCGGTTTTTTCAACTCCCCAGCTATCAAGCTTGTATAGTTTATCTTTGAGCATAGGATGGGGCTTGAATACGAACTGAGCTTTGTCATTGTACTCTTTTGCCAAATTAAGCATATCGTCCGCAATTTCCAGAAAGTTGGAATAATTTAGCCAATCTTGTGGAGTGATTGAATGGTGGGGAGCCCAAATTATCCTTTTGATTTGAGGATTATTGATAGGCCAACTGTCAGAAGATGGTGTATGTCCGTCAAAGAAATAATCAGCTAACGGATCTCCTGAAACGACGACATTTACTCCGTGATTTATATTATATTTTGTTTTCAACTCTTTTTGCAACTGGTTTGTAACAAAATATTTCCAGCATACATTCTGATATAACGAATTATGAAATTTCTTGGAGTCTTCTATGCTGAATCCGTATGGAATATATGACAAAAGGGCATTCAACGGAATGGCAGATCTGTAATTAATGTACGGTTGAGGAAAAAAGATGATGTCTGGTTTAAACTCGGAAATGGAAATATTTTTGTTTCGTATAAAATCAAAGCCACTAAAATAACGAACACCTAATGAACTGAAATGTGATGATAGTTCCTGTTCGCATTCTGTATTTTCCTTTGTGGAATGATATGAGTAGAGATATGAAACGGCAAAAGGCTCGAATCTATCATCCTTTTTTAGTAAATCCAACAGTTTGTCTCCTTTCCACATGGACAAATTATTGACATAAAACATAATCCTAATAGGTTTATGCTTGGAGATCTTTGGGAGTAAGATCTTCAGATGCAAGTTATAAAGACATACATAGATATTGAGTTTCAATGCAGCCATTATACTCTGGAAAGAGGATGTCAATGATTCAGTCCACATAGTCAACTATTGTTTGATGAATATCTTTTCCGGTCAAATCCTTACCAACTATGTATTGCTTATTCATACCTGTTTGTGCCCATCTCAATATTGTGTCAATCTTTGGAGTGTCAATTCCGTATTTGCGACAAAACGCCTTGATAATTAGAAGCCCAAAAGGTATATCTTCAGTAAAATATCTGTTATTCCAATCTGGATAATAATAGCCGTCAGATAATTGTATCATTGGAGCTTGGAGTCCTTTGAAAGCCTGGATAGACCTGATTTTTTCAGTAAGGGACAGGGAGTCATGACTCTCATAATAATCTAGAATGGGAACAATTTCATTTCTGGCGATATCCAACTTGTCAAGTAGATGTCTAAATTCAAGATCACAGTCAATTAACATTTCAGAACTGAAGTTATCCCATTCTTCATAAAAAAGAATTGGTTTGTCAAACGCTGTTTTTCCTCTTCCGAACATCCCATAAAGGCGGCAAGGATGCAACAAAGGGTTACTGTTAGTAAGGGTAACCTTGAGATAACTGTCAAGCCATGTAACAGAAACATCAAAGAGAGCTGAAATAGTCCGACTAAAACTTTGTATGTCGTTTATATTCATTGAAGCATAAGTCAATGAAGGTTTGTAACCAAGAAGTGAAGCGGATTTTCCATATTCATTGGTTCGGGCTATAAAGGGTACACGCTGGAAACCGAACAATTTGGTTCCGGCAGGTAATATCTTTTTAGCCATAAGAAAGAAACCTGTACTTGAGACGATAGAACCTACTACAGTTTCCTTACTTATGTAATCTTTGATTGATTCAAGAACCTGTGCAATTGCGAATCCGGGCAGGCAGACCAAAACCATATCGGCTCCTGTTATAGTCTGGGAAGGATTTGAGCTTATAAGGGTAAATCTTGAATTGAAAATCTTACCATTGTTATCAGTAAGTTTCAAGATACCTTCGGGCTGCCATTTTTCCGGATAACGGGTTAGCAACCTTACCTCACACTCGGGTTTGGCTGCCAGATATCCGCCCACCACATGGGCTAGATTTCCTCCACCGCATATACAGATTCTGTATGGAATCATAGTTCTCTTAGTTTTTGAACCAGTTTGCTGTTGTCCTCTCTGTCTCTTATGGCAATCCTTATATAGTTCTTGCCGGCAAAAGCACTTTTCTGTCCGCAGTCCTTGATAAGAATATTGCTTTCCTCCAGAAGTTTTCCTGTAAGTTGAGCCGATGTGTACTTATCTATGATTTCGCACAGGAAATAATTGGCCTGTGAAGGTATTACACGCAAGAAAGTTATGGCGCTAAGTTCCTTAAAGAAGAGACTTCTCTCTGCTATGAACTTGTCACATGCCTCAAGGAAATCTTTCTCATATTTGTTGAATATCTGCATATAAAACTCTGCAAATGAGTTGATGTTCCAAATGGCCACCTCTTTGCGTATTTCATCCATCATTACGGTATTGCCCGATGCTACTATTCCTAGTCTCAGTCCAGGAACTCCATATGATTTGCTTATGGACTTAACAACTGTCAGGTGTGGATTGGACAGGAGAATATCATTATGAAGCAAGGATGCAGTAGCGTGATTGTCGGTGAAATCGACAAAACTTTCATCTACTATCAGGTTGATGGAGTTCTCAGCAGTCCACTCAATAAGTTGTCTCAGTTCATTGAACGGAATATAATTGCCAGATGGATTGTCGGGGTTGATGATAAGAAGGTTTCTTATTCCCTTATCCTTGAAGAACTGTTTAAGGTCGTGAGCTGAATAACTGAAATCGGGATTGGAAGGAGTGAATATTATCCTGTTGTCCGGGTTCGTACGGTTAGGGTACTCTTCAAAGGTAGGAAATACGAAACCGATTTTACCAGAGCAGTGGTTCTCTATAAGACATTTTATCAGTTCGGCTGCACCGTTGCCTACACATACTAACTCTTGTCTAATACCGAAATACTTCCCTGCAAGCAGAGAGTTAACCGTCATTCCAGAAGGATATTCTGTGAGCAGAGTGTCAAAATTAGCGCGTAATTCATCCTTCATGCGGTCTGTTGGGAAGAATGGATTGACTAAATAACAGAAATCTTTCATTTGCGGGAATCTCCAGTAGCCTCCATAACACTGATGGAAACGTTTTAGCATATCTGTTCCTACAGAGAACTTGATTTCAGCGATGTCGCGGTCCTGAATATCATCAATCTCGTACCATTTTTCGTCTGTGATGGGAAGAGCCCTGAGTGTTGATTTGTCCAAAGCCGTGATTACGCGCAAAACTTGCTCGTAATACTCATTGTCGCCCATTGCCTTGCTGTATGCTTCCAAAAACGGAACGTATTGGTTACATGAGAACTCTTTACTGAATTTATAAATATTGCATGTCTTGTAATAGTAAGGCACGTCACTGTACCGGAATGCTTTTTTTGGAACAAAACTAACTATATTTTTTTCGCTGTCAATGCGTACCATAGTTCCGTCCATCCATGTTTCATATTTGGCCACCAGAGCCAGATTAGGGTATGGATTGTCTGTAAGCAATCTAAGCATACGATCTTCAAATATCAAGTCGCTTTCCAGTAGGAGGGTATCATCTTCCTGCAATTTTTCTTTAGCAAGGGCAAGAGAATAGATATTGTTTGTCTTATCATAGATAGGGTTAAATACAAACTCAATATTTAGCATATCGTCATATCTATGACCTAAATGGTTTATCAGGTTTTCGGCTTGATAACCTACGACGATAATAACTCTTTTCAGATTTAGCTTGGCCAGCTGGCCAAGCATTCTGTCAATAAGCTTTTGCCCATTAACCTCAATCATGCATTTGGTGTTATCCTTGGTGAGTTCACCAAGTCTTTTACCCATTCCAGCTGCTAATATTATTGCCTGCATTGTGTTTCTGTTATTTGTTTAACAATGTAATACAACGGATCTTTTTACGATAATACCATAAAGGTTGCATAGAGTATCCCGTGTCAGTTCCACCGGGTTGTTCTTGAGTCTGACCGGATTGACCGATTCGGTAAGCAGTCCCAGTTCCTGTTCCCTGTTGACGGCAACAGGATTCTCCATATCCATCTCTTTCATCATTTGGCGGACAAAGACTATCGAATCCTTTGGTCCGGCTGTTCCAAGACTTTCAGATATTTGGTTGAAGATATCGGTCAGATACTCCTTGCCTCTGGGGTCGATGCAGTGTTCCGGATGGGCTGTCATGTATTCCCATATCTCCGGGAGGCAGACTGCGACTGCGTGACCATGAGGAAGTTTGTACATTGACGTTATCTTGTAGCTCATGGCGTGGGCTGCGGTTGTGGCCGATATGTTTATGGCCCGGCCTGCATAGTTGGCAGCCAGCATTATGTTTGCGGCAGCATCGGCATCATTGTCAAATATGTACTTGCGCCAGTATTGGGTAATGAGTTCCACTGCTATTTTGGCATAGCCCTTGCTCTCATCGGTTGAGTTTACTGACCACCAGCTCTCAATACCCTGACACAGGGCATCCATCATAGTGCATTTTTTCTGGTAGAGGGGTAGTGTGGCCAGGACTTTTGGCTCAAGCAGGGCATAATCGGGCAGGACGCCGTCATTGGTTACGGTCTGCTTTGAGCCCTGATAATACATTACGGCATTGTGGGTTGACTCGCTGCCGGTACCGGCCGTTGTGGGGATGGCAATTAACGGAATACGTGATCCGTCTATATCAAGACGCTTTGATACCAGCGGAGGGATAAGCCCTTCACGTCCTTCACGGGCTAAAACAGCCAGCTTTATGCATTTGGCCACATCAATGGAGCTGCCGCCGCCTACGGCCAGTATGGCATCGCACTCCTCCTTATGGAACAGGTCTATGCCTTTGCACACGTCTTCATACAGGGGGTTAGGCCTGAAATCAGAGAAACAGACCTTAGGCACGGTTATCTCCTCAATCCTATCCTTTATGTTAAGGAACGGGTATGACGAGTCTATGACCATGAACAGCTTACGGCTCCCTATGGTCCTGACCAGATCCTGCAGTTTGTCTATGCCTTGTATTATATTCTGCATAATGTCATTTCTTTAGGAACTGCATCAGCGCATCCCTGTTCTCTATGGGGGTCGTGGTGGGACGGCCCAGGTCCTTGCGGTTGCCTTTCTTTACCTTTACTTCAATCAGTACCGGACCTTCTGAGAATTGAGAGTTGAGAATTGAGAGTTGAGATTTTAGTTCCTGTATGGTGCTTACACTGAATGCTGCGGAATAACCCAGGGCTTTGGCTACTGCCGGAAGGTCTATGGCAAGTCCTACAGTTGGTTGACCGCCTACGGAATCGTGGGCTCCGTTGTTGAATACCACGTGTATGTAGTTGGCCGGTTTCTTGCTGGCCACTATTGCCATTGAACCCATGTGCATTATTGTGGCTCCGTCACCGTCAAAACACCATATCCTACGGTCTGTCTTCTCTAAGGCAATCCCTAATGCAATCTGGCTGGCATGTCCCATTGAGCCTACTGTCAGGAAATCACGTTCGTGACCCTGCCCCCATGCAGCACGTGCTTCAAACAACTCACGGCTTATCATACCGGTGGTGCTTACTATCACGTCTTTGGATGATAAGGCCGATGCCACAGTCTGGATAGCCTCTTCACGTGTCATGGTCAGGTCATTGGCATTGACGTTCTGAAGTTTGTACTCATCAAACGTATCCTTCTCTATCACCAGGGCAAAGACCTCGTTGTCAAGGAGTGCCGATGCAGCCTTTTCTATCTGCTTTGCAGCCTTGTCCTCTTCTTTGCTCAGAACCTCGTAGTTGACACCCATTACATTGAGCAGACCGGTTGTAACCTTACCCTGCTTTACGTGCTGGGGCTCGTCATGGACTCCGGGCCGACCGCGCCAGCCTATAAGCAACAGCACCGGAATGTTATAGACTTCACGGTCTGTAAGTGATGCCAGAGGGTTGATTATGTTGCCTTCACCGCTGTTCTGCATATATACGCAGGCCGGCTGTCCTGTGGCCAGATAGTGACCTGCGGCAAATCCTACGGCAGCACCTTCATTTGCAGCAATTATGTTATGACTGGCATCAAAGTGGTCTGTTATGTAGGCGCATATGTTCTTGAGCAGGCTGTCCGGCACACCGGCAAAACAGTCAATCCCTTTCTGTCTGAGGGCCTCTATAAAGAATTCAGGTCTTATCATATCGGTTTATTCTTCGGGAATAAGTGTTATTATATCCTTGATTGACATACACTTGTCATCGCACTCCTTGGCGCGGTGGTTCTCCAGTATGGTGCGTGCCGCATCCTGCATGGCGGGGAATCCTGTGCGGGTCAGTTGGTTGGCATAAATCACCACATTGACTCCGCGCTGTTTGAACTCATCCTCTGTCACGGTGTTGAATGATGTCGGTACCACCACAATCGGGGTGACCTTGTTCTCCTTACGGAACTTCTCCACAAACTCAAATATCTCGGCGGGATCCTTTTTGCGCGAGTGTATCATTATGGCGTCGGCTCCGGCGGCGGTAAACGCGAACGCACGTTTCAGTGCATCCTCCATCCCCTGCTCCAGGATGAGGCTCTCAATGCGGGCGCATATCATGAACTCCTTGGTCTTCTGGGCACGCTTTCCGGCTTTTATCTTCTCGCAGAAGTTCTCAATTGAATCCTGAGTCTGCTTTACCTCAGTGCCGAACAGGGAGTTTTTCTTGAGTCCTGTCTTGTCCTCAATGATAACCATAGATACACCCATGCGTTCAAGTGAACGGACCGTATATACAAAATGCTCGGTCAATCCGCCGGTATCACCGTCAAATATGATAGGCTTGGTGGTTACCTCCATTATGTCATCAATGGTGCGGAAACGGCTGGTCATATCCACAAGCTCAATATCGGGTTTGCCCTTGGCGGTGGAGTCGCACAGCGAACTTATCCACATGGCGTCAAACTGGTAGGTCTTGCCGTCCTGAAGCACGGTAGTTTTCTCAACTATCAGACCTGTGATACCGCTGTGGGCTTCCATTGCGGTTACCAGTCCCTTCATGCTGATGAGCTTGCGAAGTCTCCCTCTGCGCATATCGGGCATAGCCAATTCGGCACGCAGGGTGGAGTCCAGCTGTTTGTATTTGGGGTCCGATGAGTAAGGGTATTCAACCAGTTTTCCGCCGTACTCCTTAAGTACTCCGATTACCTCTTCGCGGATAGGTTTCTGGAATCCCTCCACCCAATCATCACCATGAACTACATAATCAGGTTTCAGTAGCCTCAAATTATCGGCATAGCTCAGGGACTTCTGTTCTACAACCTTCTCAACTCCGGCTATGTTCTCAAACAGCGATTTGCGTTCATCAAACGGAAGCAGCGGATAACGCTTGTAACTGGCTACCGCCTCATCTGACAGTACACCAATCGTCAATCGGCCCAAACGGCAGGCTTTTTTTATTATGGCAATGTGTCCGCTGTGAATGTAGTCGGTCGAGCAGCACATGTAGACCGTACGGTTGTTGACCTCCTTGACACGGGCGCTGACAACCTCAAGATCCTGCGGGGTGTCAATCTCTGCACAGAGCATATCCCTGACATCTACAGGATAGATGCGGCAACGGTCCGATACCTGGTTGAAAGCATTCTCGGCATAGCATTTGCGGTCATCGTTCTCACAGAAACGCTCTATAGCCTCAAGCCATACCAGCCAGTCCTCCTTAAGCAGTTTGTAGAGGGGCTGGGCTGCCATAGCATTGTCAAAGAACTCAATGCCTACTTTCTCTATACGGCCGTCTTTTATAACGGCTTTGAAGTCTTTCTCAGGTAATGGCAGTGTACTGCTTACAGCCATGCAACTGACATCGCTTTTGAGTATTGCTTCCAATACCAGCGGCTCAAACACCAGGTCGCCGTGCATAAGGATTACGTCATCATCCTTGAGCAGGTCCTTGGCGCAATAGATACTGTATATGTAATTTGTCTTGTCGTAAACCGGATTGTTTACAAAGGTGAATCTTATGGGCAGATGCAAGCCGCTGCAGTACTCCTCAAGGATGCTGTTATAATATCCCGTGGTCATTACCACCTGGTTAATTCCGAATGCCACCAGTTTCTTGAGCTGACGGCTCAGGATTGTGTTGTCCGATGAGATCTCAGTCATACACTTGGGATGGGTGTCGGTAATGGATCCCATCCTGTGTCCTAATCCTGAATTCAGTATAATAGCTTTCATAAGGTCAGTTAATTATGTTTTTATTTGTCCTTCCAAAAAATTGTTATGTAATCCTGTTGGGGTTTCTGCTGGTCTAAAGGAGGCAGTGTCATATAATCACCGTACTCCATCCTGAGTAATTCGTCATATCTGTCAATGACGTAGAACCTTGAGTCCTCAAAATCCGTAAGATGGTATCCGTCCATAACCTTGGCGTCAAAGTACTCCTCTTTGGCGGGATATGCAAATTGAGCCAGATGGCAGGTAGACCCGTACGGAGTCATGCCTATGATCTGTTGCATTGCGTCAAGATGATATTCCGGTGAATGCCGGAACAGGGCAAAGATTCTCTTTTTAATAGTGTTGAGATTGTACTTTAAAGGCTTGCTTCCGGTCAATGACCTAAATGGCCTGCGTGCCATTATGGACTTGGCATGATGATGGCTTGCCTTGAGATACAGATTATGGAAAGCATCCCTGTCATCGGGGGCGGCATCGACCGGAAAGATGTCTATCCAGACTCCCAGGTCACCCTGCTGTCTGATCCATGGTTCCATGGTCATTAAGCATGTGGATACTGTGTCACAGACCCTGGCAAAGGGGATAAAGCAGTCTTTGCGGTTCTGTCTGGAGACCACCTGATACCCTTGGGCCCGGAATGTACTGCAGAACCTGTCATAGTCCGGCCTTGGCATGATGATATCCAGGTCATCGTCCCATGGGACAAACCCCTTATGGCGTACGGCTCCTATCAGTGTGCCGTATGCCAATGAGTACCTGATGCCGTTCTCAACGCAGAAACCGTGCACCGTCTTGAGTATCCGGAGCGATACATCCTGAATGTCCTTAAGAGTCATCTCTTTCATAGGAATCCGGTTTTAACGGTTGTTATAATGCTTCATCATCAGGCCTATGAACGTCAGGCTTGGTCTTAAACTTTCCGTGCTTCTGTGATTTCTCCCAGGCGGCCTTGCGCTTGAGATAATCATCATAATGATTCTCCAGATAATTGTCAGCCATAATCAATAGTCCTTTACAATATGCGGAGCTATCTGGGCAAGCGGCTCCATTACAAATCTCCTCTGATACATTCGTGGATGGGGTATTGTCAGTCTGGGGGTATCCATAGTCAGGTCATCGTACAGGAGTATGTCAATGTCTATGATCCTGTCATGGTAACCGTCTGCACCGGTCTTTGAAGTCCTCCCCATATCCTTCTCAATCCTTTGGGTCCTGTCAAGTACTTCCAGGGGCTTGAGGTCCGTCTGTACCAGTATAGCCATGTTCAGAAAACTGTTGGGGCTGTCAAACCCCCAAGGCTCTGTCTCAATCACGCTAGACCTGGCCTTTATGATACCTACCTCACGGGCAATCAGGTCCAGGGCGGTATCCAGATTGGAGCGCCTGTTGCCCAGATTGGTTCCAAGAGAAAGGTACAGTTGTGCCATCGGCGTAAATCAGTCTGTTATCAGCATTGCATCTCCGTAGCAGCCAAACCTGTAACCATCCTTTACGGCCAGGTTGTATGCGGCCATGATCTTCTCATATCCGCCGTATGCACAGGTGAGCATGAGCTGAATGGACTCCGGCAACTGGAAGTTGCTTACCATGCTGTCTGCAACACTGAATGTGTATGGCGGGAATATGAACTTGTTGGTCCAGCCGTCAAACGGTTTGATCAGGTGGTCTGTACCCACAACGGTCTCAAGGGCGCGATTCACGGTGTTGCCTATGGCGCATATCTTGTGGCCGCCCAGTTTGGCATTGTTCACTATCTCGGTGCACTCCTGGGTAACGTACATCTCCTCGGACTCCATCTTGTGCTTGGTCAGGTCCTCAACGTCAATCTCACGGAAATTGCCTAGACCGCAATGCATTGTGATGAATGCACGGTCTATGCCTTTAATCTCCATGCGTTTCAGAAGTTCGCGGCTGAAATGAAGGCCGGCCGTAGGTGCGGTTACGGCACCTTCGTTTGTGGCGAATATGGTCTGGAAACTCTCTTCATCACAAAAATCCCCGTTCTCTCTCTGGGACATGGGCTTTGTTATAATCTTTCCATCATCGTCAAAAGTCCAGGCGCATGCCTTACGCTTGAGATAAGTTGGTATAGGTGCTTCGCCCAATGCATATAGTGCCTTCTTGAACTCGTCATGAGGACCGTCATACAGGAATCTCAGTACACGACCCCTTGACGTGGTGTTGTCAATCACTTCGGCCACCATAGAGTTGTCTTCGCCGAAATAGAGTTTGTTTCCGATACGTATCTTGCGTGCCGGATCCACCTGGACATCCCACAGCTGGTTCTCCTCACGAAGTTCACGCAGCAGGAATACCTCAATCTGGGCACCGGTCTTCTCCTTGTTGCCGTACATACGGGCAGGGAATACGCGGGTGTCATTGAATACAAAAACGTCCTTTTCATCAAAGAAGTTAAGGATGTCCTTGAACAGCACGTGTTCTATTTCATCCGATTTCTTGTGCACGACCATCAGTCTTGACTCGTCGCGGTGTTCTACAGGATACTGTGCAATCCTGTCTTCGGGGAGTTTGAATTTGAATTGTGATAGTTTCATTCCCTTTTTTGTATTTATAGTTATTTAATTCTCAATTCTCAATTATGTCACTTCGTTCCATGATTTTTGTCGCGATTCGGGATAGAAAGTAAACTTTCTCTCCTCTCACTGCTCCAAAAATTCTCAATTTCAATGGTGTCCAGCCACTCCGTGAATTTTTCAGGGTTCAGGCAATCCTCAACCTTGTAGTCACCCACACGGGTACGCCTTAAGGCAATCAGATGTCCTCCGCTCTCCAGCGCCTGACCGATGTCTCGTGCCAAAGCCCTTATGTACGTCCCTTTACTGCACACCACGCGGATGGTTATATCCGGCAGGTTGCAGTCGGTCAGCTCCAGTTCATCGATGACCAGGGTCTTGGGCTTGAGTTCAACCTCATCGCCCTGACGGGCCATCTTATATGCGCGCTTGCCGTCCACCTTACAGGCCGAGAATGTGGGCGGTACCTGCTGGATGGTACCTCTGAAACGTTCCAGAACCTGTTCCACCATTTCACGGGTGATGTGTCCGGTGGGATAGGTGGCGTCTATGGGTTTCTCCAGGTCATATGACGGGGTTGTCGCTCCCAGACGTATCGTGGCGTAATACTCTTTGGTTCCTGACTGCAGTTCCTCAATGCGTTTAGTGGCACGCCCGGTACATACAATCAGTACTCCCGTGGCAAGAGGGTCCAGGGTTCCGGCATGTCCCACCTTCAGTCTCTTCACTCCCAGGCGGCGGCATATAAGCCATCTGACCTTACCCACCACATTAAACGATGTCCAGCGGTAAGGTTTGTCGAAAGCCAGTATCACACCCTCTTCAAAGTTCATAAGTTAAAGGAACAGAAGAGTTAATATTCCTGCCAGAGCGCAGTAGATGCCGAACCATATGAGTTTGCCCTTGCGCACAATTGATATCATCCACTTGCAGGCGGCACACCCGGAAAGGAATGCAGCCACGAACCCGATGGCCAGAACACCGAAACCCGCATCAGTGCCGGCGGCACTAGAGCCTGCCGACTCAATCAGGTCTTTCATATCCAGCAATGCCTCGCCAAGGATAGGCGGTATAACCATCAGGAATGAGAACTGTGCCAGACGTTCCTTCTTGTTTCCCAGCATTATACCTGTGGCGATAGTGGAGCCGGAACGTGATATGCCCGGCAGAACCGCTACAGCCTGGGCGATTCCGATAATGAAGGCATGCCAGCCGCTGATCTGTTCTCTCTGACGCGGTTTGGCATAGTATGAGAATGTTAGCAGGGCAGCGGTCACAAGCAGACAGCAGCCTACGACTGTTGTCCCCGAACCGAATATCGATTCAATCCTGTCCTTGAAAAAAATTCCTACGATTCCTACCGGAATCATTGAGATAAGGATGTTTATAGCATATCGGGTTCCTTCATTGAGTCCGCTGTAACTTTTCCAACTCTGACGGGTGAAAAGGTCACGCAGTATCCATACAATCTCTTTCCAAAGGATCACCAGAGTGCTCAGTACGGTTGCCACATGCACCAATACCGTAAAGGCCATATTCTGCTCTCCGTCTATACCGAACAGGGATGAGGCTATAGCCAGGTGTCCGCTGCTGCTTATGGGCAGGTATTCGGTAAGCCCCTGCAACAGGCCGAGTAAGAGTGATTCAAGCCAGCTCATTCTGTTTTCTCCTCCTCTTTTTTATCGGTTTTGGGCTTGTAGGCGATGGCCACTATTACCGTTATGAATCCGATAAGGGTTACTACCGGGGCCACCTTGACGCGGCGGACGCTGAAAATATCGGGTTCAAAGAAATCATTGGTACTGTTTGGACCGGTCATAAGGAGCAGTCCGATGATGATTACAGCCATTCCGACAGCAGTCAGAATGTAATTGGTTCTTGTAAAAGCGAATTTGTTCTTATCCATACAGAAAAAATTATTTGTCAGACATAATGCAGTTCACCCGATTTCATACGCAGAAAACGGTTCACTGAATGGAGGGCGCATACGCCGGTTATGAGTAGTCCTATCAGCGTGACTATGATGAATACGGGGATAATGATCTTGGGCTCTGAAAGCATGATCAGCCAAGGCTCATATTTGAGTCCAAGCCTTATACCGTACCACAGCATCAGGCAGGTCAGGGCAGATGATGCCAGACCTATCCACAGATTCCTGCTGATGAACGGTTTGCGTATGAAAGACCATTTGGCGCCGACCAGTTTCATTGAATACAGGATGAAACGCTGGGAGTAGATGGTAAGTTTTATGGTGTTGTTTATCAGTGTGAACGAAACCAGGGAGAGTATGAGTGCAAGAATGAGAAGTATGCCGGCCACCTTGCGGATGTTGCTGTTTATTATGTCCAGCAGGTCTTTCTGCCAGGAAACCTCACGTACACCCTCATAAGCGGATATTCTCTTCTCTATCAGTTTCAGACTGTCGCTGCAGGCGTATTGGGGTTCCAGACGGATGTTGAGTGAAGCATAGAACGGGTTGTACTCCAGGAACTGTGACGGGTCTGTCCCCATAGCCTTGGTCATGTCCTTAAGGGCGTCTTCCTTTGATATGTAAGAGCAGACGGCGCAATAAGGTGAAGCCTCAATGCTGCGCCTGAGTGCCGAAAACTGTGTGTCGGTAATGCTCTCCTTCAGAATAACCTCAACCGTCATCTCCTGTTTGAGATGGCGTGACAGGTCATTGGCCGTTATAAGCAGTAATGCTACAATACCTATGAGCAGCAGCACCAGGGACGTGCTGATGCAGGCTGTTATAAACAGAAGGTCTATTTTCCTTTTTTTCTTTTGTTTAACCATATCACTCTGTTTCTTGTCTTTTTCTGAATACGTAAACCAGCGAACTGCTTTTGCCGCGCCTGGTCAATGAAACCATCCATGAACGGAATCCTACCGCCATGCCGCGAATGAATGCCATTCTGTGCCTCATGCTCTTCTCGGAGAGGACAGATATGTAGAAACTGTCAAACGGAAGCCTCTCGTGGTGCATCAGCGTAAATCCGTGTCTTAAGGCCAGCCCGCTGATGGAACTCGGGCAGAAATGCCACAAGTGTCTCGGTACATCATAGGCAGCCCAGTAGGGGCCGTAGTGCATCGCATCGGTAGACTGGATGTTGGGGCATGCCATTATCAGTATGCCTCCCGGTCTGAGCAACTTGTAGAACCGGTCCAGAAGTCCGTTGGGGTCGTGGCAGTGTTCAAACACATGCCATAGTGTTATGACATCAAAAGTTCCGTCATGGAGATTCTCCATCTCGGGGATATCAATCATGCGGTGATGGAACATCTCCAGTGAGAAAAGCCTCTCTTCATGATATTTTTCTACCGATGTCACTTTCCATCCGCGTCTCTCCATCCTGTTTGAGAAGAAACCTGTTTTTGCGCCGTAGTTGAGCAGGGAGCCGTTTGTGCGGTAAGCCTGAGTCTCCACCAGTTTTGCCTTGCGTCTGAGCATATGGTTCCTCACTCTGAAATAGAGTTTTCCGATAAGTCCGCTGGGAGATTCACCCAGTTTTAGCTTCTGGTTGAGCTTGTCATACCGTTTCATCTCTTCTTCCGAAGGAGGATCCAGGGTATAGACCACTCCGCAGGAGAGGCATCGCATGAGAGTGTATGACTCCTTGCTTACCATGAAATCAGTGCAACCGGCAAACGGAATCTGTTCCGGTGCGCCACATAACGGACAAGGCTTGAACTCCTGATAGGTCATATATGAGTACGCACGCGCTACGCGCAAAGCGACCGCAAAGATAATACCCCGAGATACCCCTTGTCAAGAGTTTTAAGTTTTTTTATTGTATTTCAGTGCCAAAGAGGGTGGCAGAGGTGGCGTCTGATATGCGGACCTTAAGGAAATCACCCGGGCGGTGAGTGCCTTTGTCAAACACCACGGTACGGTTCTGCTCCGTGCGGCCGTAGAGTTGCTGACGGGAGCGTTTGGAGTATCCTTCGGCCAGTACTTCATACTCATGGCCGATGCAGTTGCGGTTACACTCCAGTGAGAGTTGGTTCTGCAGCTCTATCATCTCGTTCAGGCGGCGTATCTTGACCTCCTCGGGAACGTTGTCGGGCAGGTGCTTGCTGGCGTATGTGCCCGGGCGTTCCGAGTAGCGGAACATGAACGATGCGTCAAACCGGCATTCGCGCATCAGTGAGAGACTCTCCTGGTGATCATCCTCTGTCTCAGAATGATAGCCGGTAAACAGATCGGTTGTAAGACCGCAGTCGGGGATGATGCGCCTGATGGCTTCCACACGCTCCAGATACCACTCGCGGGTGTACTTGCGGTTCATCAGCTTGAGTATGCGGCTGCTGCCGCTCTGCACCGGCAGGTGTATGTGACGGCATATATTAGGAATCTCTGCAATCACATGCAGGGTGTCATCGCTCATATCCTTGGGATGTGATGTAGTGAATCTTACCCGCATATCGGGAACAGCCTCTGCAACCATCTTGAGCAGTTGCGGGAATCCTACGACGGTCTGTCCGTTTTCAAACTTGTAAGAGTTTACGTTCTGGCCCAGCAGAGTTACCTCTTTGTAACCTTTTTTCTTAAGGTCCAAAACCTCGTTGAGTATGCTCTGTGGGTCACGGCTGCGCTCACGGCCACGGGTGTAAGGTACAATGCAGTAGTGGCAGAAATTGTTACATCCGCGCATTATGGATACAAATCCGCTTATGTGATTACCGCAGATACGCTCGGGTATTATGTCACGGTATGTCTCGGTTGTGGAGAGTTCCACATCCATCGCCTTGTTGCCGGATTCCACCTGTGCCATGAGGTCCGGAAGTGAAAGATAAGCATCGGGACCGCACACTATATCCACATGATGATTCTCGGTAAGATCCTCTTTGGTACGCTCGGCCATGCAGCCCATAACTCCGATGAAAAGGCCCTTTTTCTTCTTTTTCATGGCGTTCAGGGCTTCCAGGCGGTTCCATATCTTCTGCTCTGCGTTCTCGCGTATGGAACAGGTGTTCAGGAATATGGCATCGGCCTCATCAATGTTTTCAGTCGGCTCGTAGCCGGCCATGCGCATGATTGAGGCTATAACCTCGCTGTCGGCCACGTTCATCTGGCAGCCGTAGGTCTCGATGAAAAGTTTCTTTGCCTGTTCTTCCATATCCCTTTGTCTAATCGGCTGCGAATTTAGTTGTTTTTGTTTAAGGTATTGTTTACTTTTGCGCGGTTTTAAGCCAAAGAAATCAAACAAGTATAAAAACATATTGCAATGGCTTTCAAAAAAATGACTGCTGCCGAGGCAGCACGCTTTGTCAAGAACGGTGACAACGTAGGTCTGAGCGGATTCACCCCCGCCGGTACCCCCAAGGCCGTAACACATGAGATCGGTTTAATGGCCCATGAGCTTCATGAGCAGGGTAAGGAGTTCCAGATAAGCATATTCACCGGTGCATCCACCGGCGATTCATGTGACGGCATACTGTCACGTGAGCACGCTATCCGCTATCGCGCCCCTTATACCACAAACAAGGATTTCCGCACAGCCGTTAATAACGGTGAAATCGCTTACAACGATATCAACCTGAGTCAGATGGCACAGGAACTCCGTTACGGATTCTACGGTAAGCTCAACATCGGCATCATGGAGGCATTCGATGTAAGTGAGGACGGAAAGATCTGGGTAACCGCCGGTGTCGGTATCGCTCCAACTGTAGCCCGTCTGGCCGATAAGCTCATCATCGAACTCAATGCAGCCCACGCCCGTTGCGCCAAGGGTCTGCACGATATCTACGAGCCCGCCGATCCTCCTTACCGCCGCGAGATTCCCGTATATCAGCCCAGCGACCACATAGGTAAGGACTACATTCAGGTAGATCCTGCCAAGATCATCGGCATAGTAGAGGTCAATATCCCCGACGAGGCCCGCGGATTCACCGCCCCCGATGAGACCACCCTCCAGATTGGTCACAACGTAGCACAGTTCCTTATCTCTGACCTTAAGCGCGGCATCATCCCTTCAACTTTCCTGCCCTTGCAGAGCGGTGTGGGTAATGTGGCAAACGCCGTACTGGGAGCCCTGGGTGAGGATCCGTCGGTTCCCGCATTCCAGATGTACACAGAGGTCATCCAGGATTCAGTTATCAACCTGATGCGTGAGGGTCACTGCAAGTTCGGCTCCAGCTCATCACTGAGCGTAAGCAACGAGACCCTGCAGAGCATCTACGATGATATGGATTTCTTCAAGGACAAGCTGGTGCTCCGTCCTACCGAGATTTCCAACAGCCCCGAGGTTGCCCGCCGTCTGGGTCTTATCGCAATGAACACCGCCCTTGAGGCCGATATCTACGGCAATGTGAACTCAACCCACGTAAGCGGTGTCAAGATGATGAACGGCGTAGGCGGATCTGCCGATTTCACCCGTAACGCATTCATATCAATATTCAGCTGCCCGTCAGTAGCAAAGGGAGGCAAGATAAGCGCCATCGTTCCCATGTGCACACACGTGGACCACAACGAGCACAGCGTCAAGGTTCTCATAACTGAGCAGGGTATAGCCGACCTTCGCGGCAAGTCACCCGCCGAGCGCGCCAAGTGCATCATCGAGAACTGCGTGCACCCCGACTACAAGCAACTCATGTGGGATTACCTCAAGATAGCCCAGAAGGGTCAGACCAGCCACGCTCTCGACAAAGCCTTTGCCCTGCACAAGGCCCTGGCCGAGAAGGGCGACATGCACCTGGCCGAGTTCTAATCTAGGCCTTTGTACTATCAACGGTCCGCAGCTTCCTGTTGCGGGCCGTTGTTTTTTTACCCCCTGCGCCCTTTTGCGGCCATACCTGTCACCACAAGCGTTGTAGCCCCGATTCTCTGCAAGTATGGCTCCAAAAATGGCCAAAACCCGGGTTTTCGCTGCCATACTTGCAAAAAACCGCCTTTTAAAGGCCATTTTACGCAGGTATGGCCATTTTTTGCGTTACAGCCACAGGCAGCGGGAGGCCTGACTGTCGGACACATGGAAATCATTCATTAGAATCCTTTTGATGGATTCCCGCTTATCGCGGCTGAGCTGGTATATGGATGGAGATTTGAATTCAGGGAGTATGCATCGGTCAATAATGCCGCACAAATCTATGTCGCTTCGACAGTTACGGAAAGTAGCAGCCTTTTCATTGTACATATAGGATTTGACGGCATCTTCATTGTGGATTGGCTCTATGTCGGAAATGCTTATTGCGGGCTTACCGTTTCTGTCCTGCTCCTGCTCTTCAAGCCATTTTTCATCGGTCTTGCGGAACATATTGTATTCAAATGCTCCGGGCGAAACAAACAGAAGTTCGGTTTGACGCAACTGCTCGAAACAAGGCCTCAGGAATACTCCGGAAGGAGACATTACCCAGTCATCGGGCCATTCGGAATACCTGGGCAGATAGAGTTTTATGGCATTGCGGCTGGTGATGGGAGAATAACCGTTGGGAAAGACCAATCCATGGGTGGATTTGTTCCCGGAAGATATTGTCTTTATCCAGTGACCGGCCCTGTTTTTGTGGTATTCATCAGGGTTACGGTTTCCCTGGTATGGGCGCTCCGTTTTTCCCAATTCGGGAATGAACATATCATTGATGGATGAATAGGGATACATGAATGAAGTGCCTGAAACTCCATGATGAAGGCCGTTCCTGAGCACATAACTGCAAGCTGAAATCATGTGATAATTACCCTCAATAATCAGTGAGAAGTAGTATTTTTCACCCATTCTTCCGCCGCAGTCACGCAGGTATTTTTGAGTGAAATACCATGTATACCGCTTTCTTAAGGCAGTAATAAAATCTGACAACTGGTTGGATTCGGAGTATAGGATGCTGCCATCCCGGTCAAAACCGGGCTTAATAACGGTCTTTGAATATGGTCCAACAGACAGCCTACTCTCGGTTTTATCCGATGAAAACAACAATAAATGAACATGGTTTGACATTTCGGTATCGGCAAAAATAACAACACCGTACTTCCATGAAGTTAGTGCAAGCAAGTTAAGGAAGAAACCCACATCCTGCGGGCAACGGAACATCACCTCGTGGTGAGAGGTGAAACAACAGTGAATCATTTGTTTCATAGTATATTGTTTTTAAGGTAATCAGATGAAATAGTACCAATGGGGTCAGACCCCAATTGTACTATTTTTTGTGATTGGCTATCAGGTCCAGGATCTGCTGGCCGTACTGTTTCCATTTGGCGGGGCCGAATCCGTTTACGGCCAGGAGTTCCTCTTTGGTCGATGGGCAGGTGTCGGCTATTTCCAGGAGGGTACGTTGGGTGAGTACCCAGTAGGCGCGGATGTTCTGGGATATGTATTGTTCGGTGCGCCAGTCTATAAGCGGCTGGATGAGTTCGGGGTGGCGGTTGTCGGAGTAGATTTCCTCTATTGTGGGCTTGGTCTTGACAACCTTCTCCTTTACGGGCTTGGGCTCCTTTATATTCTTGACCGTTGTCTTAGGCTTGGATGACAACAGGGCATCATTTCTTATCCGGAGATATGACTCAATCGTGAATCCTTTATCAAGAATCTCTCTCATACTTAGCAGGTGCATGGAGAGCTCCGGTAAAAGTTCGCCCGATGCTTCAGTAAGAGATTTCTTTACATCCTTATTGTCGATGGATACGGACATAATCGGAGTTACATCCGATGCCACTTCAATAAGTATCGGAAGGAAATATCCTGCCGCTTTGCCCACTCTTTCATCTAAATGAGCCTTGTCGGTAAGGCCGATGCGGTCCAACTCACGGCGGAACGCCTCGGCTACTTTTTCAATATCCCTGATCTTGCGGCGATTCTCTTCCATCCTGGCGGTCTGCTCAGGATAGGTGTTTTTAAGATGATTGTTGAATATACCGCCTGCCCATCCGGTAAG
Organism: uncultured Bacteroidales bacterium; assembly: GCA_902802285.1. GTDB lineage: Bacteria > Bacteroidota > Bacteroidia > Bacteroidales > Bacteroidaceae > Colenecus. Next base: position 14,489 of record CADCLI010000001.1, on the reverse strand, counting down.
CCTTTCAAGTTCGCTGAACCTAAAACACTCTTTGAGAATGTTCATGAAATACTCAGCACGAGATGCCTCCAACTGACGTTCCATTTCGGATACCGGCAGGAACTGCTCATGGAATCCGGATACATCGCTGTTGTTGAACAGGCAGGACTGCGATATGGGGCTGCTCAGAACAATTCCTTCAAGGGTACGGCAGCGTGAAAGAGCTACATAAACCTGTCCGAAACTGAAGGCCGATGCCGCATCAATGATTACATTGTCAAACGTCAGTCCCTGGCTTTTGTGGATGGTGACAGCCCATGCGGCACGCAGCGGATACTGTGAGAAAGTTCCCTCTACTTTGGGTACAATCTCCTTGGTATCTTTGTCTATCTCATACTGGATATTCTCCCATTTTTCAATCGGGACATTGATTTCATCGCCGTTTTCATCGGTCACTATGATGCCGTCATCATAGTCTATGGAGGTTACGGTGGCTATCTTTCCGTTATAGTACCGTCCCTCGCGGGAGTCATTGCGCAGGAACATTACCTGTGCGCCTTCCTTGAGTTGTAGCACCTTTTCAGCGGGAAGCGTATTTTCAGGGAAATTGCCCTCTATCTCTGCGTAGAATGTGTACAACCTTGTTTTCAGGGCCTTCATTTTCTCCTGGTTGATGTTGTCGGCCTGACGGTTGTGGGTGGTAAGGTGGATCCATCGTTGGCCCGATGACGCAAAGCTGTCATCGGGGTTGAAACGCGGATCCAGGCGGCTGTTGAGCATGCGGTAGGTAGCGTTGTCCATCACTCCGCCACGGATGCTGTTGAGTATATCCAGGAATGATGTATCTGATTGACGATAAACCGTTTGCAGTTCTATAGTAACGTATTTGAGCTGCTGCATCACCTTGGAATGAAAGAAGAAAGGCGACTGATATACCTTTTTGAGCCATGGCTCATCCTGTTCGGTAACTACTGGCGGAAGCTGGTGTGCATCGCCTATCATGAGCAACTGCACTCCGCCAAAAGGTTTGCTGTTGTGTCTGTATCTGCGCATAACGGCATCAACGGCATCCAACAGGTCTGCGCGGACCATGGATATCTCATCTATTATCAGCAGGTCCAGCGTCTTTATTATCTTGACCTTCTCCTTGCGCAACTGACGTCGAGCCTCGGGCAACTGATACTCTGTAACCAGTTCCTTGACATCGGGAAGATAAGGGCACAGCGGCAGTTGGAAAAATGAATGGATCGTAACGCCGCCCGCATTGATTGCGGCCACACCTGTTGGCGCCAGCACTACGCAGCGCTTGGGCGTGTTCTCAACAATGTACTTGAGGAATGTAGTTTTTCCGGTACCTGCACGGCCGGTCAGAAAGACCGATATTCCCGTCTGGGAAATGTAACTCTCGGCCAGTTCAAAGAGATGATCTTTTTTCATAGTATGGTAATCAGGTTTCTTGTCTGGCAAATATATGGATAATTGCTGACAAATCAGTTACGCAGGTACAGCGTATTTTAAAAATGGCCATACCTGCGTAAAATGGCCTTTAAAGGGCGGTTTTCTGCAAGTATGGCAGCGAAAACCCGGGTTTTGGCCATTTTTGGAGCCATACTTGCAGGGAATCGGGGCTACAACGCCTGTGGTGATAGGTATGGCAATTAATTAGGTACGCACGTGCGTAAAACATACGCAGAACAGAGTTAAAATATGTTAATCCTGCTGTCGGTAAATAATTGCGCCTTATATTTGCAGTGTCTTAGTAAAGTAATACACCGATAAACAAACAACAACAAACGATACAACAATGATTACAATCAAGAAATTAGGATTCAGCTACGGCGACAACGTCGTACTGAAAGACATTTCGATGAATCTTGAGGAGGGCCGCATTTACGGACTCCTGGGAGAGAACGGAGTGGGCAAGACCACACTTCTGACCTTGCTTGCCGGCCTTAAGGATGTTAGGGAAGGATCTATTGAAGTGGATGGTCCGAAGCCGTTTGACCGCACACCGTCATTCCTCTCCAATATCTATTATCTGCCCGATGAGGTTCCGGCCCCGCGCCGTAAGGCAATCGATTATGCAAGTGACCATGGCCAGTACTGGAGCAAATTCAGTATTGATAAGTTTTCGGAGATAATGAAAGTGTTTGATACAGATGAGAATCAGCGCATGGACCATATGTCATACGGTCAGCTCAAGAAGGCTTTCATCAGTTTTGCACTGGCTTGCAACACAAAGTATCTCTTTATGGATGAGCCGACCAACGGACTTGACATACCTTCCAAGGGTCAGTTCCGCAAGGCCGTTTCAAAGTACACATCCGATGAGTCAACCCTGCTCATCTCAACCCATCAGGCACGTGACCTGGAGGCAATCATCGATCCTATCATCATTCTGGACCGCAGGGATGTACTTCTGAACGCATCACTCGATGAAATCGCCCGTAAGCTCTATTTTGACTACACGTCCGAAGCTGATCCCTCTGCTCTCTATTCGGAGATGATTCCAGGCGGCAGCATCCAGGTACTTGTAAACAAGGAAGGCGTTGAGAGCAAGGTCAACATTGAAGCACTGTTCAACGCAGTTCTGCTCCACAAGGGTATGATAAAGGAAATGTTCAACAAATAAAATGATTACGGCATGAATAGTGATTTCTTTAATATAAACCGTTTTGGTCGTTATCTTGTGACAGATATCAGGAATGCCATTGCCAGATACGGCATTTCACTGCTGGTCATGGCATCTATCAGTTTTGCAGGTTACCTGTTGGCCGGATTCTTCTCAACGTTCCTGGGTCAGGGATGGTACAGTATGAACTTAGTCGGCAGGATTACGCTGTTTGTTATCTCCGGTGTAGTTATACTCATCTCTTCCCCTTCAAAGATATACGGTTTCTTTACCGACAAGAAGGAGGGTTCATCGTTCCTGACCATGCCGGTTTCAACGATGGAAAGGACGGTTTCAATGGTGATAGTATGCTGCATAGCAGTCCCGTTGGCCTTCCTTGCCATATACCTGTCGGTGGACCAGATAGTATGTCTGCTGGACCGTTCGTGCGGCGAATCCATAATAATGGCAGTCAATGACGGTCAGTACTATCTATCCAATGTAATGGGGAAAATGTATTCTGAAATAGGTAGTGTCATGCCCGATTTTGAGGATATAAAGGCCTTCTCCAATCCCTGGTTGTATTATGATGATATGGCTGGTATTCTACTTATCTTCCTGCTTGGTGCCCTGTGGTTCAAATCATCCAAGCCGGCCAAGACAATAGGATTCATGATATTGTTCAGCATTGTGCTCAGCATGTTACTGACTCCGATTCTCACACGCGGAGTACTGGAAAGGTTCCAGGAGGCGGCAAACAGTGGCATGAGCCCCGAGGAACTGATGGATTCATTCCCCCTCATAACCTGGATGGTTAAACATGCAGTATTGACAGATACCCTTAGTGATACAATTGTAAACGTAATACTCTTTATACTGATATGGTTGAGGGTTAAGAAGATGGAACATTAAAAAGGACTTATTATGGAATTCAGTCAGAACAAGCCGATATATCTCCAGATTGCCGATGGAATCAGTGAAAAGATACTGAGCGGCGAGCTGAAGGAGGGTGACAGGATACTGTCAGTGCGCGAACTGGGCGGTGAGTTGGGCGTAAACCCCAACACAGCCATGCGCAGTTACGAGAAACTTACAATGGACGGCATCATATACAACCAGCGCGGCATCGGATACTTTGTGTCCGAGGGTGCAAAAGCCATAGCGTTGGAGAAGATGCGGGTTGACTTTATAGACAATGAGGTTCCGATAATCAAACGTAAGATGGAACTACTTCAGCTCAAGGCATCGGACCTGGGGCTTTGAATAAAAATCGGAGGCAGCGCATTGCTTCCGATTTTTAATTTGTATCTTCGTAAACAGAACAAAACTATCTCAAAATGGGAAGATCATATAAAGGAGGTGTCCGTCTTAACCGCAGGACAATGACGGACCTTGTTACGGACTGGTTCCGTGACAATCAGGAGAGCAGTATAAGTGTAAAAAGACTGTATGATGAGTTGAAACTCAAGACTCATCCCATGCGCAGCATGTGCCTGGACATCGTTCTGGAGTTGGCCGAAGACGGTTTCCTCAAGGAGAAAGACGGTCAGTTCAGCCTTATGCAGAAGAGCAAGTTCGTTGAGGGTGTCCTGCAGCGCCGTGTCGGCGGAAAGAACTTCCTTGTTCCCGATGACGGAAGCGATCCCGTATTCGTGGCGGAACGGAATTCGGCTGGCGCGGTAAACGGTGACCGCGTAAAGGTAGTCCTGTTTGCACGCCGTCCGCATGCCGGGCCCGAAGGCGAGGTAACGGAGATACTGAAACGCGCTAAAGACACATTTGTAGGTACCCTTCAGGTCAAGGGCAAGTTTGCCTATCTGGTTACTCCCGATAAATCAGACAAGGATATCTATATCCCTATGGCCAGCCTAAAGAAAGGACGGGACGGCGAGAAAGCCGTGGTAAAGGTCGTGGAATGGCCCGATACGCCTGACCGCAATCCAGTAGGCAAGGTAATAGACATTCTGGGTGTGGCAGGTGAAAACAACACCGAGATGCATGCAATCCTGGCTGAATACGGACTGCCATATACATATCCTGAAAACGTGGAGCAGGCTGCCGAACAGATTTCATCGGAGATTACCGATGCCGCCCTGGCCGGCCGCGAGGATTTCCGCGACGTTACCACTTTCACTATTGACCCCCATGACGCCAAGGACTTTGACGACGCACTTTCAATACGTCCCATAAAGAAAGGCTTGTGGGAGGTAGGCGTGCATATCGCCGACGTAAGTTATTATGTCCAGGAGGGTAGTATCATCGACAAAGAGGCTTTCAAACGGGCTACATCCGTATACCTGGTGGACCGTACCATACCGATGCTGCCGGAGAAACTCTGCAATAACCTGTGCTCCCTGCGTCAGGATGAGGATAAACTCACATACTCCGTCATTCTTGAAATGACCGATGCCGGCGTGGTAAAACGCTCCCGCATAGCACGTACAGTGATACGCAGCAACCGCCGTTTTGCCTATGAGGAGGTGCAGGCAATCATTGAGCGTGAGCAGCAGGGAGGAAAGGAGAAACTGCCGGGCGATGAGTTCAAGACCGAGATAATGACCCTGGACAGCCTGGCCAAGATACTGCGCGCCAAGCGTTTCCAGGACGGAGCCCTGAGTTTTGACCGTGTAGAGGTCAGGTTTGAGATAGATGAGAAAGGACATCCTGTAAGCGTATTCTTCAAGGAGTCCAAGGATGCCAACCAGCTGGTCGAGGAGTTCATGCTGCTGGCCAACCGCACTGTGGCCGAATTCATCGGGAATGTCAAGGGCGGCAATCCCAAGACATTCGTCTACCGTGTACACGATGAGCCCGATCCGGAGCGTATGGAGAACCTGCAGAACTTTGTGGCCAAGTTCGGTTACAAACTCAAGACCAACGGTGATCCCGCCGAGATGGCCAAGTCCATGAACAAGATGTTATCGGAGGTCAAGGGCAAGAAAGAGCAGGAACTCATAGAGACCATCTCCATCCGCTCCATGCAGAAGGCCTGCTATACTACCGAAAACATCGGACACTACGGACTGGCATTCAAGTTCTACACACACTTTACATCGCCCATACGCCGCTATCCCGACCTGATGGTACACCGACTGCTCACCCGTTACATGGGTGGCGGACGCAGTGTAAGCCAGCCCAAGTATGAAGAGTATTGCGAGCATTGCTCAGGCCGGGAGCAACTGGCCGAGCAGGCCGAGCGCGCCAGCATCAAGTACAAGCAGGTGGAATACATGGCTGACCGCATGGGTCAGGTGTTTGATGCCGTAATCAGCGGTGTCACCGAGTGGGGAATATACGCTGAAATCATAGAAAACAAGTGCGAAGGCATGATAGGCATACGCTCCCTGGGTGGTGACTACTTTGAATTTGATGAGAAGAACTACTGCATCACCGGACAGCGTACCCGCAAGCGTTATCGTCTGGGTGACCATGTCAAGATAAAGGTGGTGCGCTGCAACCTTGAGAAAAAACAGATGGACTATGAGCTGGTTTCGACTGAGGAGTAAGATAACGTTGGCTTTGGCTTTGGCTTTGGCCTTGGGTGCAAGTGCACAGGAACGGACGCTGAGGGTGAATTATACTTTCTCCGGCAACAGCAGGGAGAGCCGCATCTATCTGGATGACCTGAACGTGACTGACGGTTGGGCCGGTCGGCGTGTGAATATGAAAGAGCTCTATCTGGACGGAAACGGTCAGATAATGATGACCGATGCCCAGACAGGTGATACCCTTTACCGGAACGCTTTCTCCACACTCTTCCAGGAGTGGCAGAATACCGAGGAGGCCACGCAGGTGGACCGCAGTTTTGAGAATGTGTTCCTGCTGCCCATGCCACAGCGGAAAGCGGTAGTGGAGGTTAAACTTACTGACAACTACAATAAGGTGGTGGCATCTCTGAGACATACTGTTGACCCGAAAGACATACTCATACGCCGCATCGGTCAGAATCCTCCCAAGTGGAGATACCTTCACCAGGGTGGCAGTCCGGAGCAGTGTATAGATGTGGTGATAGTCCCGGAAGGCTATACCGCCGATGAAATGGACCTTTTTTACCAGGATGCAGGTGTTGCGGTGAACAGTCTGCTGTCACATGAGCCTTTCAAAACCCTGCAGGAAAGGTTCAACATCCTGGCGGTAGAACTGGCCTCAAAAGACGGTGCGGTCAGTGTCCCGTTGCAGGGCCTTTGGACCGAGACTGCGTTGAGCTCACATTTCAGTACCTTCTATTCGGACCGGTACCTGACCACACTCAGGCTGAGACAGCTTCATGACAAGCTTGCGGGAGTCCCTTATGAACACATAATAATCCTGGCCAATACCGATGTGTACGGCGGAGGCGGAATATTCAACTCCTACACTTTGACCACAGCGCATCATGCACAGTTCGCTCCGGTGGTGGTGCATGAATTCGGACACAGTTTCGGAGGTCTGGCCGATGAGTATTACTACGACGACCAGTATGAGCAGTATTACAATTCTGAGACCGAACCATGGGAGCCCAATCTCACCACCAGGGTGGATTTTGACTCCAAATGGAAGGATATGATTCCGGCCAAGGTTGAGCAACCTACTCCTGTTCCGGTTAATGACCCTCGGGACAGGATGGATGAAAACCAGCGTAAGGCTGTAGCTAAACTACCGCCTGTAGGTCTGTACGAAGGTGGCGGATATATGTCCAAAGGCGTGTGGCGCGGATCTTTTGACTGCCGGATGCACACCAACACATACCCGGAGTTCTGTCCCGTATGCCGACGCTCGCTGGAACGCCTTATACGGTTCTATACCGAAGAACTTGACGGGGCGGTAAATAAATGATATTTTTGCAGAGACAACAAGGTTTCAGACTGATATGAAAAACGTAAGAGAGGAGATAGCCCAGTCAATAGCAACCAAACAGGCTATACTGGACAATGATGAGATCCTGGCCAAGATAGAGCAGGCGGCACAGATTATGACCCAAGCCTACCGGAACGGGCACAGCGCCCTGCTGGCAGGCAATGGAGGTTCGGCAGCCGATGCACAGCACCTGGCAGGTGAGCTTGTCAATCAGTTCTATTTTGCCCGTCCGGGCATTCCGGCCCATTCTTTGAGTACAGATACATCGGTCATGACAGCCATAGGCAATGACATAGGATACAAGTATCTGTTTTCACGTCAGATTGAGGCTCAGGGAACAAAAGGAGACGTTTTCATCGGTATTTCCACATCCGGAAACTCAGAAAATATTATTGAGGCGCTTAAGACCTGTCGTGCCAAAGGCATCACTTCAATAGGTTTTACAGGCTGCAGGCCCTGCAAGATGGATGATCTGGCAGACTTGTGCATAAAAGTACCTTCGGACTGCACTCCACGCATTCAGGAGTCTCATATACTCATTGGACATATAATCTGCGCAATTGTTGAGGAGAATCTCTTTGGACAGAAGTGATGTTTGACGCAGTAATACTGGCAGGCGGTTTGGGAACGCGCTTACGCAGCGTGGTGAGCGATGTACCCAAGTGTATGGCACCCGTGGGAGGCCGTCCGTTCCTGGAATGGATGCTTGCCTGGATTGAGCCGTTCCGTCCCGGTAAGATAATCCTCTCTCTGGGTTATCTGTCGGAAGTGGTGACGGACTGGGTGGAGACTGTCATGAAAGACTATCCAATCCCTATAGAATGGGTTATTGAGGATACTCCTTTGGGTACAGGAGGCGGAATAAGACTGGCTTTATCCAAGGTTACGGCCCCTCAATGCGTTGTACTGAACGGTGACACCTTCTTTGATGTAGACCTTAATGCCCTATGTTCTTTCCGTGAACAGACTGGAACCCCTTTGGCTATGGCGCTTAAACCCATGGAGCGTTTTGAACGCTACGGGTCGGTCACTCTCGATGACAACAGGCGTATCAGCTCTTTCAATGAGAAACGTTACTGCGAGAAGGGTCTAATCAACGGAGGAATCTACTGTATAGACAGACTCAGTGGCCTGCTGGACGACAAACCCGAAAGATTCTCATTTGAAAAAGAGGTCCTGGAGCCGGAATCAACCCATGGTCATCTATCCGGATTCGTATCGGACGGCAGTTTCATAGATATAGGTATACCGGATGATTATGCTCTTGCACAGACATTCCTGCCGGCCAATGTAAAGTTATGATTATTCCCGAAACCATACTTAAAGATTGTGACACGCTGTTTCTGGACAGGGACGGTGTGGTTAACGTGTGGCTTCCAGGAGATTACGTAAAGAGTTGGAACGAGTTCCGTTTCAATGAGGGATTCCTTGATTTCATCGGCCGATATTCAAACCGTTTCAGGCATGTTCTCATTGTGACGAACCAACGTGGCGTGGGTAAGGGCGTAATGACGCTTGAGCAGCTTGATCAGATACACTCACGTATGCTAGAGGAAATCGCCCGGGCAGGCGGAAGGATAGACCGCATCTATCTCTGTACCGCAACCGATGACAGTGACCCCATGCGCAAACCAAATACCGGCATGGCAGAACAGGCCATGATGGATTATCCGGATATTTCGATGGAAAGGTCGCTTATGATAGGCGACCAGCCTTCGGACCGCAGTTTTGCCGATAATTGCGGAATGCGTTTCCTGATTTGGGAATAAAAGCCTGCTCTACTCGGCGGCTTTCCTCACAGACCTTGTCATATTTGACCAGTCATATTGTTTTTTCTCGGATAGGATACCCTGGGAAAACTGGTCCTGCCGTCTGTTTTCAAAGAAGTCAACCAAAGCATCGGCAATCTGATGCTCATCAGGGTTAACCACATATCCTACTTTGCCGTCCGGTACTATCTCGGCCAGTCCGCCAACGTCTGTAACAAGCATGGGTTTCTCAAAATGATAGGCTATCTGGGTCACGCCGCTCTGTGTGGCCGATTTGTAGGGTTGTACTATTATATCGGCAGCACCGAAATAATAACGTACCTCACTGTCCGGAACAAAGTCGCTCTTCCAGATTACCATACCCTCCAGACCCAGCTCTTTCTCCAACTCAAAGTATTTCTCCGATCCGCTGTAGAACTCACCTGCCACTATCAGCTTTACGTTCATATTGCGGAAACGGCTGTCAGCGTATGCCTTGAGCATCAGGTCCAGTCCCTTGTAGTCACGTATAAGTCCAAAGAACAGCATATACCGCTGTTCCGGGTCCAGACCAAGATACTTCAGCGCTTCATCGCGTGTGGTCCTGGCTCCGAAGTTGTCATATAGCGGATGACGGCAGAAAACCCTGGGCTTGACTGTGTCAAACTGGCTCAGATCCTCAAGTACCGAATCGGACATAGCCACAAAACCGTCTACAGAGCGGGTGAAATATTTTCCGAAAAGGCGGTCGCCGGGACGGTGTTCATGCGGAATTATGTTGTCAAGTATGGAAACTACCTTGGTCTTGCGGTTACGTCTTGCAATGCGTGCCACCGTACCCAATGCCGGTGCCATGAACGGTAACCAGAACTTGATGACAAGGATATCGGGTGCAAGCTTTCTGATGGCACGTCCGGTCCTGATCCAGTTTAACGGATTGACGGAGTTAAGGCTGCGTACAATATTCAGGCCTTCGGGTGCGGGTTCGGTAGAATACTGTGTCTTGCCCGGGAACAGGAATGAGGGATACTGGAGCGTGAAAGTATGGATTGTCACATCGTCACCCTCGCGTGCGAACTGCCGTGCCAGACGTTCATTGTAGACTGCCAGCCCTCCACGGTATGGCCAAGCGGTTCCTAATAACACTATTTTCATATCCTTATATGTGTGATTCAGACACAAACTTACATAAAAAACGGCCCGAATGGCTGAGATGGGGATAAAAATCGTATTTTCGCATTCTGAATAACTGATATAGTCATGAACAAGAACCTGATTCAAAAGTATCTGCCATATGTGGCGGCATTAGTGTTGTTTGCAGCACTTTCATGTATCTATTGTGCTCCGGTGTTTCAAGGTAAGGAACTATATGCGGGTGATAACGTCCGTTTCAAGGAGTTGGTTCATGAAAGCGTGAAATATCACGAAGATACCGGAGAATATACATGGTGGACCGGCTCAATGTTTGCCGGTATGCCCAATTATCAGAGTGGAGGAGGCCATTACAAGTCAAATGACCTTATGACTCCGCTTCTGATATTATTGCATCCGTCACATAACACAAGGCTTCCCATGGTGCTCATGCTCTATTTCTGCTGTTTCTTTGTCCTGTTCCGCTCTGTAGGCATAGACAGGTGGCTGGCAATAGTGGGTGCCCTGGCAACGGGCTTCTCATCCTATTTCTTCATTATCGAGCCAGCCGGACATCATACAAAGGCATGGTCTATTGCGCTTATGTCTGTGGTGATAGCAGGATTTTTCTTTACTTTCCGCAAGAAATACGGACTGGGGGTTGTAACCACCATGATATTCACAGCGATGGGATTCTCACCCCATCCACAGATGGCTTACTACGTCTTCATGCTTATAGGTGTCCTGTACATTGCAGAACTTTATATCCATATTAAGGAAAAGAGATACAGGGATCTTATCATATCAACTGCCATTTTCGGGGCATCGGTACTTGTAGGTATGGGTACAGGTGTTTCAAACATATTTGCCAACAAGGAGTATGTAAAGGAAACCATGCGTGGAGGACATTCGGACCTGGCCACAGATAAATCAACCGATTCGTCCAAGGGATTGAGTCTTGATTATATGACGGCCTGGAGTTACGGTATAGACGAATCGCTCACTTTCCTTATTCCCGGATACATGGGTAATGCATCGGGATATGATGTGGGTACGGATTCTGAACTCTACAGAGAGCTGACCTCAAATGGCGTTTCCAGGGCACAGGCCAGGGACTTTTGCCAGTCAGCTCCCACTTATTGGGGAGAGCAGCCTTTCACTTCAGGTCCTGTTTATGCGGGTGCGGCAGTATGTTTCCTTTTCATACTTGGCCTGTTGCTTGTAAGGGGACCTTATAAATGGGCTATACTGGTTGCGACATTCTTCTCGTTCGCCCTGTCGTGGGGTAAGAACTGGATGTGGCTTACGGAGTTTTTCTACAACTGGTTCCCCATGTACGGCAAGTTCCGCTCTGTATCGTCCATATTGATTGTGGCCGAGATGACGGTACCTCTGTTGGGATTCATGGCTATCAAGCAGATAATGGATGGTAAAGTGGAACGTACTGAGCTGAACCGTTCAATCTATATATCATTTGGTGTGACCGGCGGATTATGCCTTCTGCTGGCGCTGTTCGGCGGTTCAATGATGTCATTCGTATCGTCAAACGATGCCTCCTTACAGGCACAACTGCCTGATTGGGCTTTCTCCGCCATAGTTGCCGAGCGTGCTTCAATCCTGCGCAGTGACTCTTTCCGCTCATTCCTGTTTATTGTATTGTCGGCCGGTGTGATATGGTTGTTTGCCAATGACAAACTCAAAAAACAGTGGATGATTGCCGCTCTCGGCGTAATAGTTGTGGCCGATATGTGGCCGGTAGACAAACGTTTCTTCAATGACAGCAACTTTGTATCACCCAAACAGTTCGACAGCGGATTCACTACTTTGCCGTATGAGAAAGCCATCATGGCTGACACCGATCCCCATTTCAGGGTCCTGAATCTGTCTGTAAACACTTTCAACGATTCCCGTACATCATACAACCTCAAATCCCTGGGCGGTTACTGTGCCGCCAAGTTGCGCCGTTATCAGGATATCATTGATGTTTATCTCTCCAAGGCAGACCTTAAAGTAGTGAGCATGCTCAACGGCAAGTACATAATAACCAAGGGTGAGAACGGAAACGCAGTTCCCATGCGTAACCCCGATGCATTGGGTAACGCCTGGTATGTTACCAACATCCTTCAGGCCAATAATCCCAACGAGGAGTGTGCCGCACTTGGTAAGGTAGACTTGTCCAACACCATAGTTGTGGGCGATGATTTCAAGGAATACGTAGCCGGATTCAAACCTGCCGCCCAGGGCAGTACCATCAAACTGACCAGCTATCTGCCCGATGCGCTTACATTCCAGTCAAATTCATCGGCCGATGGCACTGTGGTGTTCTCGGAGATCTACTACCCGTACGGCTGGAAGGCTTACATAGACGGTAAGCCGGCTGAGATTTTCCGTGCCAACTATCTGCTACGTGCCATGAACATCCCGGCAGGTCAGCATGACATACGTATGGAGTTCCGTCCGGACAGTGTCAGAAAGGGAAATACCATCGCATCAATTTTTATTGTGATTATGTATGCTACCGTTCTGGGATTGATAGCAGGAACTCTAATAAAGAGAGGTCGTCAGCGTAAGTCAGCTTGATGTTACGTTCGCTTCCGCGTACAATGCCTACCTTCTCGTCTGGAAGGTAACGCAGTACTGTGCCGCAGTCATCGGTAGCGGTAAACTGCGGGTCTTTCAGCGCAATCTCATATGCTTTTGCGATGGTATTCTGACGGAATCCCTGCGGAGTCTGCATGCGCCACAGCAGGCTGCGGTTCTGTATGGATTCCATAACCGCACCGGCGGCATCGCATTGGACGATGGTATCTACCGAAGGTATGGCTACATCCACCGCATTGTATGTCTCCATGGCTTTAAGGGCATCGGTTATGATGCGCTCCGATACCAGCGGACGTGCCGCATCATGAAACAGCATGACCATATCCGGATGGGCGCTGAAATGGCGTACAGCTGCCATACTGGAGTCATAACGCTCCTTTCCACCGGCCAATACAGCCGTAACCTTTGTCCAGTTGTTGGCTTTGACCATATCATGCACTTTCTCCATAAACTCAGGTGCGGTGACTATTACCACCTGATCTATTCCGGGGTGGTTACAGAATGTCTGAACGGAATGTTCCAAAACAGTCTTTCCACCCAGAAGCAGGAACTGCTTGGGGGTGGAAAGGCCGGTTCTTGAACCGGAGCCTGCGGCAAGTATGACTCCGACTGTATTCATATGAGTTGTTTAACAAACTTCGCTACCCGGCTTTACGGGGCGCTGTACTGTTGTTACAGCCAGTGTGCCGTCGGCATCCAGTGCGCTCAGTATCATACCCTGACTCTCGCGGCCCATGATCTTGCGCGGTGCCAGGTTGGCTATGAAGCATACCTGCTTGCCTACCAGATCCTCGGGGTTATAATGCTGTGCTATACCTGACAGGATGGTGCGGCCGCCCAGACCGTCATTGATCCTGAACTGGAGCAGCTTGTCCGATTTGGGCACCTTTACGCACTCCAGCACTGTACCTACACGGATATCCAGTTTCTCAAATTCAGGGAACTGTATGTTCTCCTTTACGGGTTTGGCCGGCATCGCTGCTGCGGCAGCTTTCTCATTCTCCTCCTTGCGCTTGAGCAGCTTCTGGATCTGGGCCTCTATTGCATCATCCTCAATCTTCTCAAACAGGAGCTCCGGCTTACCCAGCTTGTGGCCGGCGGGAAGCAGGTCAATTGCACCCAGGCGGTCCCACTGTGCACCCTCCAGACCAATCATGCCACGCAGTTTCTCGCTCGAGAACGGCAGGAACGGCTCAAAGGCTATGGCCAGGTTGGCAACCAGCTGTAGTGATATGTTAAGAATGGTCTCCACGCGTTTCATATCTGTCTTGGCCAGTTTCCAGGGCTCGGTATCGGCCAGGTACTTGTTACCTATGCGGGCCAGGTTCATGGCCTCCTTCTGAGCCTCACGGAACTTGAAGTTCTCAAGCAGGGACTCAAGCTGCTGCTTGACATCGGCAAACTCCTTAAGTGTGTCGCGGTCGTAGTCAGTCAGTTCGCCGCAGGGAGGAACCACACCGTCAAAATACTTCTGTGTCAGAACCAGGGCACGGTTAACGAAATTTCCGTATATGGCTACCAGCTCGTTGTTGTTGCGGGCCTGGAAATCCTTCCATGTAAAGTTGTTGTCCTTGGTCTCGGGG